>JAZUMX010000263.1:0-13313 GCA_045603865.1 Thermoguttaceae bacterium | reverse complement strand
TTCCCGTCCCGCTTTCGCCGCGAATGAGAACCGTCGCTTTACTGCCCGCCGCCAGCGCGATCTGCTCGGTAATATCCATCATGATTTGGGAGTTCCCGACCAGTTCCGACTGCACGCCCAGCTGACGGCGCAGCTGCATGTTTTCGCTTTCCACCTTTTTGAGGTTTCGCGCCAGCTGATTGCGGTGATTGAGGTTGTCGAACACGACTGCCAGGGCGTCGGCGACTGCCAGAGCGTAGTCCAGGTCGGCGGGAACCGGCTTTTCCATGGCGTCGGTGGAAAAGAGATGAATCAGCCCCAAAATGGAATGTTCAAACCGAAGCGGAGCGCAGATCATGCTCTTGGCGTCCAGCTCGCCCCGGCTGTCCTTTTGAGCCAGCGAGCTGTCTTCGCCGATGTCCTGCGCCATGATTCCCTGTCCTTCCCGAACGACCGTCGTTGCCAGGAAGTCGGAAACGCCGCGGTACTTCACGCCGCGCCGGCTTTGGAACGTCAAAAGCTGAAGCTGAGAGGCGTTTGTAAACCGTTCCGGCAAGATTTCCGGGGGAAGAAGCATAACCGCGCCGATATCGACGGGGATGTGTTCCATGAGGGCTTCGAGAGCCTTGTCCGCCGCCTCTTTGAAGTCGTCAACCCGGCTTAAATCCAACGCCAGCTTGCACAGGTCGGTTGTCATGGACGTCTTTCCGCGGACGTCGGCAGGCTGAATTCCCTGATCCAAAAGCTGGGTTTTGTTGCGTCGGTGCGTAATGAGTTCCGACTCCCTCTGCTGGACCCCTGCCCCGTTGACGCCGATGGTCATTTGCGGGTCTGTCAGCGGCAGCGGCGCAGACGATTTGGCGTACGCCTGCTGAACGTTTTCGACAAAATACAGCAGCGTCTTGCCAATACGGAGAATCTGCCCCGGCTCCAGACGCATGTCCGTTGTTACAGGGTCAGCGTTGAGATACGTACCGTTGCGGCTGTTGAGATCTCGGACATACCAGTCGCCGGAATTGTAATAGACTTCCGCGTGCGTTCGACTGCATCGGTCGTCGCTGAGTACAATCTGATTGGTCGACGCTCGCCCGATTGTCGTCGTCTTGCCGGGAATGAGCTGGAATATCGTGCTCCAGCTTTCGCCATCTCGAATTACCAGGTATGCCATGGGGAGTTAGGGGGTAGCTTCTAGCTCCTAGCTCCTAGCTTTTAGCTAACAGCTAGCGGCTAGCAACTAAACTTTAGTGTTTAATCTTTTCGTAAAGCTGAACGTACTGGCTGGCGGAACGGCTCCATGACCAGTCCTGCTTCATGCCGCGTTCAATGAGCGTTGAGCGCGTCTCCTGCTGATAGTACGTCCACAGAGCGTTATTAACGCAGTTTGTGAATTCGTCTATGGTGTCGTTTTCAAACGCGAACCCGTTGGCGGCATTGTCTGCCAGGGTTTGCTGAGTTGTATTGACGACCGTGTCCGCCAGCCCTCCGGTGGAATGAACGATCGGCAGCGTACCGTAATGCAAAGCGTACATTTGCGTCAGTCCGCACGGCTCGTATCGGCTGGGCATGAGGAACAGGTCTGACCCGGCGATAATCTGATGCGCCATGGAATCGGAGTACATCAGCCGAACGGCGATCTTGTTGGGGAACTGGTTTTGCAGGTCGAGAAGCATGTTCTGATAGCACGCCTCGCCGGTTCCCAAAACAACCCATTGCGCCGGGTGCTGCGGAGCGATTCGACGCATGGCTTCCGCGATTAAATCGTATCCCTTCTGGTACGACAGCCGCCCGACGGTTCCCAGCAACGGCGCGTCGAGGTCTTCGTGCAATCCCAGCTGCTGCAAGAGCGCTTTTTTGCACGCTCGTTTGCCTTCCCGCCAGGTGGAAACGTTGTACGTCTGCGCCAGGTTGGGGTCTGTTTCTGGATTCCAGGCGTTGAGGTCAACCCCGTTGAGAATCCCGTACAAACTGTGACGCCGGCATTGCAGAATCCCTTCCAATCCGCAGCCCAGCGGCGCCGACTGGATTTCCAAAGCGTAACGCGGCGAAACCGTCGAAACGGCATCTGCAAAGGCGATGCCCGTCTTGATGAGGTTGAGCCGTCCGTACGCCTCCATCTGATCCATGTTGAAGTACTTCCAGTCCAGCCCGGTGAGGTTCATGTCCCAATGCCAGAACGACCCCTGATACGCCAGATTGTGAATCGTAAACAGCGACGCGATGTTGGCGTATCGCGGATAGAGCCGGTATTCCGTTTTTAAGTACGCGGGAATGAGTCCCGTCTGCCAGTCGTTGGCGTGAAGGATGTCGACTTTCAAGTCCAAAAGACGAATCGTCTCCATCGCCGCGCGGCAGAAGAAAACGTACCGCTCGCAGTTGTCGATAAAATCAGAGCCGTCTGGATTTTGGTAAATGCCGTCGCGATCGAAATAATCCTTCTGATAGATCAAATAAACCGGCGTGTCGGTTCCGGGAACAACCGCTTTGAGAATGCGCCCTTCAACCGTCTTGTCTCCCACAGGCGCGGAAAACCTCAGCCCCGGGTCTTGAATGTCAAACCCCTTCTGGAGAGTTTGTTTGTAAGCGGGAATAATCAAAGCGCATTGATTCCCGGAACGATTGAGTTCGACCGGCAAGGAACCGCAGACGTCAGCTAAACCGCCGGTCTTGGAAAAGGGCGCCGCTTCGCTGACTACAATCAATATATTCACTGTGTTGCTCTCCTGGTTGAGTTTGACAAGGCACGCGGTCGAAACGATTATTGTATTTCGATTCCCATGCCGTACTATGTATTATACGCTCTATGGAATTGTTGACAAGACGGGGGGGGCAATTAGCAATTTGCAATTAGCAATTTG
This sequence comes from Thermoguttaceae bacterium, assembly GCA_045603865.1. Classification (GTDB taxonomy): domain Bacteria; phylum Planctomycetota; class Planctomycetia; order Pirellulales; family Thermoguttaceae; genus RUG11551. The sequence continues at coordinate 10,479 of JAZUMX010000263.1, read as the reverse complement.
CAATTAGCAATTAGCAATTAGCAATTAGCAATTACGCAACCGTTGCTCGATAATTAACAATGCACTATGCGCTATGCACTAATCTCATAAACAATTCCGCCTGTTCGGGCTTTAATATTGTATACGATTGCGGAGGCGAAAGTGTTTCATCGACGTCAAACAGCGAGGCTGGCGGGGTGATGACGTCTATCTTTCCCAGTTTAAAGGCGAACGCTTTCGGACGTCCAGAAAAGTACTCGTAGTACGTTTGCTCGGACACGCCTGCGCCGTCTTTTGTGCCTTCCCAGATCGCCCAGGGCGTATTCTCCCGCATGGCGAGAACTTCCGCGACGGCTACGACTTTCTGAACCGGAAACGTCGAGTAAATCACCAGTCTTTTGACCGTGATGGGCGGAAACGACTTTCGGTACTCGTACTTCTTTTCCCCGAGAACGATGCGTTCCACCAGCTCCGGTTTAATGGAAATGAGCAGCGTATCGCAGTCCTTAAAACGATTCGAATTTTGATAGTCTCTGTAATACATAATAGCGATTATACCAGACACGAGAGTTAATGACAAGAGGGGCGGAATTTGAAATGCGTAATTACGCTTCCGCTAGAACCGCGTAGCGGTTCAATATTTCTAGCCGTGGGTGAAACCCACGGAAAACGAAAATCAAATAAAGAAATATCGTCAAATAACCTTTTCCTTCTGCCTCCTGCAAAGAGGCGGGAGGAAAAGGAACTGAAACGATTAGGCGAGCCGGGTTGCGTAAGCGCCCGGAAAAAACAATTGGGAGCGGCGCCTCGCTAACTTGAAAAAACTTTCGGTCGCCAGCAAGCTGGCTCCCTATTGTAGAAGTTTTTTCAAGTTTAATTAAGAGGGGAAAACCTTTTTTGAAAAAAAGGTTCTTCCCCTCAAACTCCCCTTTCCAAAAAACTTTAGCAAGAAAAATTCTCAACGCCGCCCCCTTGCAATTAATTTTCTCTTTCGTTATACTACAAATAATCTGAAATTTACGTTTCCCCCTAACTCAACGGAGAATATCATGAAATTAATTCACAATTGTTTACTGTTATTGGCAGTTCTGGCAGCCTCGACAGCGTTCGCGCAAACGCCGGTTTACGACGTCGTTATTTACGGCGGGACGTCGGCGGGCGTAACAGCGGCGGTTGAAGCGGCGAAACACGGCAAGAGCGTTATTATCGTCTGTCCGGACGTCCATCTGGGCGGTCTGTCGTCTGCTGGCCTGGGTCAAACGGACTCCGGCAACAAAGCCGTTATCGGCGGGTTGTCACGAGAATTCTATCATCGTCTGTGGCTCCATTACGCCAAGCCGGAATCCTGGACTTGGGAACCGGCGCGCGACGTCGCTGGCAACAAAGGCGGTCGCGGATTCGATTTCAATACGCAAACCGCGTGGAACTTTGAACCCAGCGTCGCGGAAGCCGTTTTCGAGCAGTTTATCAAAGAGAACAACGTACCCGTCGTTCGCAACCAGTATCTTGACCGATCCGGGAAAACGACAGGCGTAATCAAAGAAGGAAATAAAATCGTCGCCATTGAAACGACAACCGGGTATCAAAACAATCCTGACGACCCGAAATCCGGAACGGTGAAAAACGTCTTTTACGGCAAGATTTTTATTGACGCTACCTACGAGGGCGACCTCATGGCTCAGGCGGGCGTAAGCTGGACTGTCGGGCGAGAGCCGAACTCCCTGTACAACGAAACGCTCAACGGCGTTGAAACCCGCTGTGCGAAATACCATCAGTTCAAGTACGGAATCGACCCGTACGTCGAGCCCGGCAAACCGGAATCCGGTCTTCTGCCGATGATTAACCAAACCGTTGAGAAAGACGGTTCCGGCGACAAGATGATTCAGGCGTACTGCTATCGTCTGTGCATGACCCAGGTTCCGGAAAACCGCGTCCCGTTTATCAAGCCGGACAACTACGACCCACTCAACTACGAGCTTTATCTACGCGCTCTGGAAGGCGGCGAAACGAATCTGATGAACCCGTCGCCCATGCCAAACTACAAGACGGATACGAACAACAGCGGTCCGTTCTCGCACGATTTTATCGGTCAAAACCACAACTACATTGACGCCTCGGACGCCGAACGCGTCGTTATCTGCAAGGCGCACGAAGACTGGCAGCAGGGGCTGATGTGGACTCTCCAGCACAATCCCCGCGTTCCGGAAGCGGTTCAGAAGCGATACGCTAACTGGGGGCTGGCGAAAGACGAGTTTACCGACACCCGCCATTTCGGTCACAAGATTTACGTCCGGGAAGGACGCCGCATGGTCAGCGATTTCGTTCATACGGAAAACCACTGCCGACAAATTCTCCCAACGCCCTGCCCTGTCGGATACGGTTCCTATAACATGGACAGCCACCACTGCCAGCGACATCTGTTTATCGATCAGGACGGCAAGGCGATGGTTCGCAACGAGGGCGACGTTCAGGTTCATCCCGGCGCGCCGTACCCGATCGACTACGGAACGCTCGTTCCCAAGCGGGAAGAATGTTCCAACCTGTTCGTACCGGTCTGCGTGTCGTGCAGCCATATCGCGTTTGGATCCATCCGCATGGAGCCGGTGTTCATGATTTTAGGACAGTCTGCCGGAGCCGCGGCGGCTATTGCCATCGACGACAAGTGCGACGTTCAGGACGTCTCCTATCAGAAACTGCGTCCGATTCTGGAAGAAGAAGGACAGGTTCTGGAATACGAATCTCACGTTGGCAAAACCTACAGCAAAAAGTGGTTCCCCGGCATCGTTCTCGACAACATCGACGCGACTCTGACCGGCGACTGGAAGCTCAACAACGTTACACATCCGTTTGTTGAATCCAACTACATTCACGACGATAACGCCAACAAAGGCGCCTGCGTCGCGACGTTCAAAACCGACTTGCCCAAGCCGGGCAAGTACGAAGTTCTCGTTGCATACACCATCAACGCCAACCGGGCGACAAACGTTCCTGTAACTGTTAAATTCGCCGGCGGTCAGAAGACGGTTATCGTCAATCAGAAGCAGTCCCCCACGCGCGACAACATTTTCTTGCCGATTGGGGTTTATCAGTTCGACAAGACGGCTGAAGTGCAAATCAGCAACGAGGGAACCAACGGCCACGTCATCGTCGACGCCGTGCAGTTCGTAGAGAAATAGTTTCAACTCAATTAATTCTCTAATCTGTTTTCCTCCCCTACCTAAAGTTTTTTGGAAAGGGGAGTTTGAGGGGAAGAACTTTTTTTTCAAAAAGGGTTTTCCCCTCATGTTATTTAACTTGAAAAAACTTCCCTAAAAAGGTCGACAGCTTGCTGGCGACCGCAAGTTTTTCCAAGGCGGACGAAGTCCGCAAAGTAATAAAAAACGGACGCGAAGCGTTCAACTAGAACCGCGTAGCGGTTCAATATTAATAGCCGTGGGTTTTAACCCACGGAACAAGAGAATCAATAATACTAACATCGTCAAACACTCTTTTTCTCTTGCCCTCTAACAGAGGGTGAGAGAAAAAGATACCGAAACGATTGGGAGTGTCCGCAAAAGAATTTTACCACAAAGAACACATAGAACACATAGAAACAATCGGCGACAATGCATTCTTTTCCAGACTCTTGCTCAACCCAACTCATTCGCCTACTGACGCCAATCTATTTTATCCATCTTACCATTTCGTCTTTTTCCAGTAAATTTTTCGATTTAATGCTTTAAAATCTCCAAATCTGGTGTATAATATTCTTAATATATTAGTAGCGATATTCCATTTTGCGCCCGGTCGTTCCAAGCGCAATAGTCGTACACATAACCGTTATCCAGTTTTACCCGTTAGAAGGAGTAAAATAATGGCGAATTTTTCGAGATTGCATATCACATCCACCCCGATTCTTGTTTTGGGACTGTTTCTTTTGTCTGCCAACGCAATGGCTGATATTGTCGAACGATCTAACCCCAATAATGAATACACCGCTTCCGGTACAGACGTCTCTACTGTTCAATTAGCAGCCAATGCAGCAAACGGCGACGTTATAAAAGTATTAAACACAGAATCTACGGCGACTTTTTCGCAGACAGTCAAAAATACCTATACAGTAAGAACGTTTACAATTCAATCGGCTAATGCAAACCAGCAAACGATTAATGTCAGCACAGGTCGTTGCTACGACCTCAACACGGCTTCCCAGACCTATAATTTTACGTTTGAAAACCTGTTTTTTCAAGGCAGCAACACGGAATCCTATGCTCACGGAAAATTCGCTATTGTAAGCAGCTCTAACTGCACTTTGAATCTTACCCTGAACAATGTTACTTTTAAGCAATTCAAAGCGAAAAAGAACCCAAGCAACGCCAGCCAGTTAGGGTGTGGAGGAGTAATTCGTACTGCTCATGCTAGTAACGTTTTGACCATGCAAGGCTCCAGCGTCGAAATGATAGATAACTGCGCTTCTCAGGGCGGAGCTTTAAGCATTTTAGCAGGTGGATTAACATCGACCGTTAATAATCTGTCGTTTAACAATAACTATGCTACGGATGATTCCGGCGGGGCGATTTTCTCAACTGGACCGCTGTCATTTACAGCTGATAATCTCACTTTTGAAGGCAATTATACCAATAACGGGGTCGGCGGGGCAATTAACACATCTGGAAAGCTGACATTTAATGGCGGTAATCTCACTTTTAAAAACAACTCTTCTAAAAACACTTCCACTGAATATAATGGCGGGGCGATTTACACAACTGCAGAGATTTCGATTACTGCGAATAGCCTCACTTTTGAAAACAACTCAACCAGTAACGGCCTCGGTGGGGCTATCTATACATCAAATAATATCACCATTGACGCTGACACCATTTCCTTCAAAGACAATATTGCAACAAAACACTCCGGAGGAATCTATTCGGGCGGCGCTGAATTGTCAATAACGGGCAAAAATATAACCTTTGACGGCAATAAAGGCAATGGCAACGACGGCGGCGCAATTCTTTCTAATAAGCTTACAATATCTGGCAAAGCCGAGAGTTCAATAACGACATTTAAGAACAACGTTGCAAAAAATTTGGGCGGCGCAATTCGTAGTACTAGCGCTACGTTCAAAACCGGTTCGTTCTATTTTAATAGCAATTCGCTTACGAATAGATATACTTCAGGCAATCATGGCGGCGGAGCTATCGATGCAACATCGCTGTCGTTTACTGAAGCTAATATTGTTAGTTTTACAAAGAATACCAGCAAGTATAATGGAGGAGCTATCAACCTGTTAGGCAGCGGCGCCGGCTCTTTTGATGCGAAAACGATTACATTTACGGAAAATACCGCTGGTGATTTCGGCGGCGCGATTTATTCTTTAAGTCCCCTGACCATTGAAGCTTCTGACAGTATAACGTTTGAAAAGAACTCTGCCAATAACGGGCAAGGCGGGGCAATCTATTCATCAAAAGCGGTAACCATTTCCGCCAAGACAATTTCGTTTAAAAACAATACTTCAACGAAACACGCAGGCGGGATTAGAGTTGACAGTTCCGATCTTTTGAAGATTTCCGGAAACGACATAACTTTTGACAGCAATAAAGGTACAGGCAACGACGGCGGCGCTCTTTGCGCCTATAACATTGAGATTACGGGAACGGGTACAAACCCTGTTATAAAGTTCGAGAAAAATGAATCAAAAAACGTTGCTGGCGCAATTGTCGGTTATACAAAATTAACTTTGAAAACAGGCTCATTCTATTTCGATAAGAACAAACTGACAAATGCTTGGACAGGCGGACGCAGCGGCGGAGCGATTGAAACGGATTTGCTCTCGATTACTGACGCGAACGAGGTCAGTTTTACCAACAACGTAAGCTTATATAAAGGCGGCGCTATCAATTTGGGGTCTGCCAGCAGTTGCAGCGGAACGATTGAAGCGAAAACGATTCTGTTTCGAAACAATTCCGCCAGCAATTACGGCGGGGCGATTAACGGCGGAACATTTGCCTTTTCCGGTTCTGGAACGACCGCATCCTTTACTGGAAATACCGCTGGAACGAGCGGCAACGACATCTATTTAATTGGGACCTCTGGAACCGTGTTGAGTTTCACAAATAGCGGAACCTACTCCTTTGACGGCGGCATCTGTTTGGCAAACGAAGGCGCTAACACGGTCATCGACCAGGCGCAGGTTACGATAGCTGGGCGCACAAACGATACAACCAATACTTATCAGCTTCAAACCGTTACTATTTCCAACGGCGGCGCTCTGACGGCGAATTTAGACTATATCAATTCTCTTACCGGAACGTTTAACGTAGGGACAGCCGATACTGTCGGTACGCTGGAATTGAACGTCAGCGGAACAGAGCCCGTTTTGCTGGACGGCGTTAGTATTGTCAGTACTAACAAGGGAGAAGTTAAAAAGACCGGCGACGGAACGCTTCAGATTTATACAGCCGCCGCCGGATTGGTAAACGCTCACAGTTTCGTCGTTTCCTCCGGTCGTCTGGATATGAAAGAATTTTTCACAGGTTCGCTGGAAATTGGCGAAGACGTTGACGGTACATATACCGAAGCGACCTTCTCGCCGGGCAACTCGGTGGGAGATTTGACTATTGACGGGACATTTACACTCCATAGCGGCTCAACGCTCTTTATCGAGCAGGAAGGTTCCCGCATAGACACGCTTTCTGCCACGACGGTCGTTGTTGAATCCAATTCGATTCTGGATATGCCAATCGATTCGCTTCAGCCGGGCATGTCGACTCCAATTATCCAATCGACAAACGCTTTTGGGGGCGACATGGCAAATGACGCCTTCTGGAATGGACTTCTGACGTCAGAAGACGCCTATTATTGGAATCTGACAGTTGTCAACGGCAACACAGTTGTCGCGTCTGTAGACGCCAACGCCGTTCCGGAACCGTCGACGTGGGCGCTGCTCGTTCTCGGCGCCGCGGGGTTGCTGTACTGGCGAAAAAGAAAATAAATTTTTCGTTACATAAAAAATCGAGCCGGGAACTCCCGTTCTGGGGTCGACTGTTTATCTCGTTATTTTCTCAGCTCTATTTGATAATCGGGGCGACGAAGGTTCTGGCGCCCAGTTCCCGGTCAAGCATCAGCATGGCGCCGAGGTTGTCTTGAGCCATCTTGACTTCCGAGCAGATCTCGCCGGCTGTCGCTTCTTCTTCAACCTGTTCTTTGACATACCAGCTGAAGAAATGCCCGGCGGCGAAATTGTTTTCCTGAACCGCCAGAGCCGCCAGACCGTTGATAAGGCTGGTAACGTAGGCTTCGTGCTTGCAGGTTTCCTCGAACATCGCCAGGGCGGAATCCCATTGCGTCTTCGGACCTTCGATCGCCGTCAGCGTTACCTTGCCGCCGCGTTCCTGGACGTAGTTGAGGAACCCCATTGCGTGCGCGACTTCTTCCTGATACTGAATGTTGAACCAGTTGGCAAACCCTTTCAGGTTCATGTCTTGCGCCTGACAGGACATCGACAGATACAAATAGGCGGAATACAGTTCCGCGTTGATCTGTTCGTTAATCTTCTTTTCCATTGTTTCGCTAATTGCCATAGCGCGGTCTCCTTTAAACAGAGGTTAAGATTCGTAAAGCAGGGTCAAAACAACGCGCCCCGCTCTTATATTCCATTTTATTAGATAAATTCTAACACACTTTGATATATAGTCAAAGGGGGGGAGTGGGGAATTAGCAATTAGCAATGAGCAATTATCAATTACGCAAAGCGCTAATCTGGCGTTCCACTTACGTCTAATTGCTAATTGCTAATTGACAATTGCTAATTAAATATTTTCCTCTTTTTTCCAAAAAAGCGCCCCGTTGGCGCCTTGTACAGATTGACAAACCGGAAAAAATCTATATAAATACTAATCATTTTTTTCTGAGATGAAATATTTTAGAATAAAATGTCAGCGTCCATTGTTCAGTTTTTCAAAACCCTTTTTTACGATTTTGTTTGACGTACTTTAATGAGCGCAAATCCGCACGACTTTTACGCCCCCGCAGATTGGGCGAAAATTTATGAAGAGACCAAACGGCACGAAACGCCTTCGCTGGTCGTTCATTTAGGCATTATCGAACGGAAGTACCGGGAATTCTGCAAACTGTTCCCGTATTCTAAATGTCACTACGCCGTTAAGGCGAACCCCGCCCCGGAGGTTGTCAGTCTGCTTCACGACCTGGGCAGCAATTTCGACGTCGCGTCCGTTTACGAACTCGACCTGCTTCTTTCTCTCGGCGTTGCCCCGTCCAGAATCAGTTTCGGCAACACGATTAAAAAAGCCCGCGACATTCAGTACGCCTACGAGAAGGGCGTTCGTCTGTTTGCGACGGACAGCTTGCCGGACGTCGACAACCTGGCGAAATACGCGCCGGGCAGCGACATCTTCATCCGCCTGCTGGCAGAAGGTTCCGATACCGCCGACTGGCCCTTGTCGCGAAAGTTTGGCTGTCATCCTGACATGGTCGTTAAAGAGGCGATTATGGCGCGCGAAAAGGGACTCAATCCCCGCGGCATTTCGTTCCACGTAGGTTCGCAGCAGCACGACATCGGAACCTGGAGCGCGTCGCTGGTCAAGGTGAGTTACATCTTCGACACCCTTCTGGAACACGGCATTAAATTCGATCTTATCAACATGGGCGGCGGGCTGCCTGCCAAGTACATCTCCAAGACAAACCCGATTGACGTCTACGCTGAGGAAATTACCAAATACCTCAAAGAGAGTTTTGGGGACACGCACCCTGAAATCATCTTTGAACCCGGGCGGTCCATGGTCGGCGACGCCGGCGTTTTAACGACCGAAGTCGCGCTGGTTTCCTGGAAGTCCGACACGGAACTGGACAGATGGGTTTATATAGACGCCGGCATTTTCAACGGACTGATTGAAACGGTCAACGAGAGCATCAAGTACCCGATCTACTGCGAAGGCGCGGGCGAAGACGAAACGAAGTTCACCGTCGCCGGCCCGACCTGTGACAGCATGGACATCATGTACGAATGGTACAAGGTTCCGCTTCCGGCAGACCTCGCTGCGGGCGACAGAATGTACTGGATGACCGCCGGCGCGTACACCGCCAGCTATGCCTCCGTCTGCTTTAACGGCTTTCCTCCGATAAAGACGTACTTTGTGCGGTAACGACCGCCAGACCAACCTTCAAAGGCGGAACGTTGGCTTTCGTTTGATAGGGCAATGCAAAGGTTTCTGAACAAGGCTTTGCATGAGGGTATCGTTCGTACAGCCAGTCAGGAATATAGCCATCGTTTTCGCCTTCGGGAAGGAGCCAGATTATAACGCCGCCTTTTTCGTTGACATCTGAATCGAAAGCCCAATACCCTGTCGGTATTTGACCCTTTTCCAAGCCATGATAGTATATAAGCGTACAGGGTCTGTCCGCCATATACATAGCGGCGTGACATGCCGGTTTCCAATCGCCAGTTATATACAGACATTTTCCGCCTGAACCGTTTTCCGCCCACGTTTTGGAAACCAGTTCTGCCAAAGCGCGGCCGGGATAATGGATTCTGGAACCGGTCATTTCGTGCTTTGTGCATTGCTCCCACCAATAATAAAGCTGATAGTTCATCACATAGCATACAGCAGTCCCAAACAAAACCGCAATACAAAGCCCTATAGCAGTTTTGTACGCTTTTGCAGAATCCGCAGCCTTGAATCCGCATAAAAACCACAGGGCAATAAACGACCACAGCGGCGAACCGTAAGCGGGGCGCATCTTTTCGCCGGAAATCATATTGATAACAATCTGAAAAACGACCGGGAAAAACACGATAAACGACAGGAACAGCCAGTTGTCTTTATCGCCAAATCTGTCTTGAGATTCCGCAGTATCGGCGCTTGCGCTGGATTGTCCGGCAAACGATTTCAAACGAAGTTGCCACAGAAATCCGACTATCGGAATAAGTCCTATTAAAATGGGAAGTATAATTATTATCTGTTTTAAAAACCACGCTAACGGACGCGTTACATGATCAATTGCAGGAACGTGCTGCGGCGCCACGTGTCCAAAGCCGTAGGCAACGGTAGGAAAACCATGATTGTAACTCCAAATCAGGTGAGGCAGGAACAGCAAAAAGGCGACAATCGTAGTCAGATACGGTCCCGCTGTTAACCAGTACCGTCGATTCTGTCTGGAAAGGGTCAGGAATAAGACCATCGTCAGTACAAGACCAAAGACGCTGTACTTGGATAAAACTCCCAGCCCCAAAAAGACGCCGGTTCCAAACCAATATCTGAGTCGATTGTATTTAAGCGATAAATAAAACAAGGTCGTTGCAGCCGCCCACAAGGCAATCGGAGGAACGCTGGTCGTATAACTGATTACCCCCATGTTATAATACCGATATGCAGCAGTGCATAAAACGCTAATCAGAGCCAGTTTTTCAGAAACAATTTCGCGGCTAAGCCGCCACACCGCCCATAAACCTAAAACCGTCCAAAACTGCCCGATCAGATACAACGAGAATTCCGCCCGACCTGT
>JAZUMX010000262.1:0-2480 GCA_045603865.1 Thermoguttaceae bacterium | reverse complement strand
GGACTGTTCGGATATTTTGTAACAATCGACTGGTACATGTTTCGGGCCTGATTCACCTGATTGATAGATTCAAAACATCGCGCAGCCTCGTAACAGGCGTCTGCCTGAAGATCAGGGAAATCGCAGCCGTAAATAACGTTATAATATTTGGGAATTGCATCTCGATAGGCTTCTTTCTGAAACGTCAGTTCACCCAGATAAAACCAGGATTCCGCAAGCGCCCTAAACGACGATTCCGTAACGTTAGCCGGATCGACGTCTTCATTTTGCTTTACAATTTGCTCAAAGAGCTTTTCCGCCTTGTCTTTATTATTGGTTTTAAACCAGATTTTGGCGCGGAGATGCTGCAAAGCCGGCTCCCATTTTTTCGACGTTTGCTCCAATTCCGGAATGATAGCGTTATTGGCGTCGAGAACCGAGTCTGTCTGACTTGCCGCCAGTTCAATATCTCCCGTTTCAAGAGAGCATTGCCCTGTCCGAAGAGCTTTCATCGCCCGATATTGAATTGGCAATTCCGGCAGCTCTTTGAATCGAGTCAGCGCCTCGGCGAACTTCTTCTGCCAGTACAAGCACTCCGCCGCCATTACTCGAGAATCCAGAACCACGTCGTCAACGCCCGGCAGAGCGTCCTCTTTTGACGATGCGTCGTAAATCTCCGCTGCGCGAGTAAAATGCTTAAAAGCGTCTTCGTATGATTTTTCTCGATAGCAAAGCCAGCCCATCTTATGAGCCGACTTGATTGCCGCCGCCGGGTCTGAACCGTTGATCGCAAAAGTAAAAAACTCTTTGGCTTTATCAAAGCGCTTTAAGTTAACCGCAGCCTGTCCCAGCGAAAACGCGCTTTCAAATCGCCAGGGAGACGTTTTATAATTGTCGAACAAATATTTATACTGTTTGTTGGCGTCGTCTTTTTTACCCGCTTTGAACAGCGCGTTTGCATACAGATAGACTACAGAGTCTTCATTGGCAACTGACTTGTCAAGACGTTTTTTGGCTTCCATGAACGCGTCGAACGCTTTTTGAGTTTCGTCGATTTTGTCGTCCTGCTGCGCCAAAGACGAGACCTCAAGCTGACGCAGCAAAAGTTCCCATTTGTCCAACAGTTCCTGTTTTTGGGCTGTTTCCAGACCTTTGCGGCAGTCGTCAACGGCTTCGCCATACATTTTGAGATTGTATTTGCACAAAGCGCGAAGCCGATACGCTTCAACGACGTTTTCGTTCTGCGGATAATCTTTAATAAACAGGTCGCCGCGTTTCAACGCCTGTTCCCACATGTTGTTTTGAACCAGAATAAACATGGAGTCAATTATCGCGCCAGGACGATACGTTGAATTGACGTCCTGAGCAATAATGCCGTCTGCCTGATCCAAGGCGGCTTTGAAGTTACCCATGACGCGATAAAGCTGCGTCATGCGAGACGCCGCGCCCTGTTTAACGGAGGATTCAGGATAATCGTCAAGAATTTTCTGGAACGTTTCTAACGCTTTGCCGTTGTTGTTTTGTTTTTCATAGACCAATCCCTGAACAAACAGGACTTTATCCATGCCGGAATAATCCGGATACTTTTCCCGACAAAAGCGCAGAGCATTCATTGCGTAATCCAGCCTGTTGAGCTCGCACGCCGCCTTCCCGGACAGATAGAGCGCTTCAGGACGAAGAACGTTGGATTTAATATTGGGAATCTCTTTGGGAAGAATCTTGTAAATCGTTTCATACTGCTCAAACAAGTCGAGCGCTTTACAGGTCGAAACCAGCCAATCGAACCGGCGATCGTCATTGGGGTTGTTTTTATACAACGAATAATACAGGTTGCCGGCTTCTTTATACTGCTGCAACTGAATCAGACAGAGGGCTTCGAGTATCTGGGAATCAAGATAATAATTGGAGTTTTTCCACTGGGTCTGAACCTTGTGACACTGTGCAACGGCGTTCTCAAATTTTTTCAGTTTGTATTCCGCCTGAGCCGCCAGAAACGCCGCCCAGGGAGCGGATGGATTGTCTGACCACTGAGCAGCGATGTTGTTACACAGCTTAACGCAGGTCTGTAATCGCTGCGAATCGTTTGTCTTAAAGAAAATGCTGGCTCGAAGAACGCAAGCTTGACGAACGGCGGTCTGCCGCGCCTCCGGTTCCGCTGGCAGGCATTTGAATTGCATTTCCGGAGTCAAATCGATTCGTTTTAACGCCTGTTGATTATCGTTTTCTTTATAGAAAATCTCCGCCAGGAGCAAATTCGCCTTGGCGCTGGTTTTATCGTTCTCTGCCGCCTTGAGTAAATACTCTTTTGCTTTTTGAACGTCCGAATTCTTCCAGCAGGCGTCGCCGCAGGCGAGAGTCGCTTCCGGGACATAGTTCGACTTTGGGAACCGGGTCAGCATATCAGAAAACTGTTCCGCTGCCTTGGCAAACTCTCGAAGCTGTACCAGACAGACCCCGCGATTATACAGGGCATAGTCCATCTGTTCAAACTTGTCAATTCC
>JAZUMX010000261.1:0-2020 GCA_045603865.1 Thermoguttaceae bacterium | reverse complement strand
AACTCTAAACTTCTCACGTAAGCTTGTTTCCTATAAATGTTACGCTGTACTTAATATTCTGACAAATCTTCACGGATTGTCAAGGACGGGCGCCACCGCTGATTATTCGTGCCGCAGCGCTTCGATCGGGTCCATCATGGCGGCGCGTCTGGCGGGATACAGCCCAAAAATAACGCCGATTCCAACAGCGATGAAAAACGCGACGGGAATGCTCCACGGCACAATAATCGGGGACATGTTGACCACTTCGGGCGGCAGCGACGCCATAACCGTTGGAAACGACGACTTCATGAGGTACTTTCCGAATTCGATAATCGGTCCGCACGTAAACCCGACCAGAATCCCGACGATGCCGCCGACCGACGACAGCGCGACCGTTTCGACCAGGAACTGTCGGGTGATGTCGCTTCGCTTGGCGCCCAGAGCGCGGCGAATACCGATCTCTCGCGTTCGTTCTGTAACAGTCGCCAGCATAATGTTCATAATCCCGATGCCGCCCACGACCAACGAAATCGCAGCAATCATGCCCATAAAGAGAATGAACATCAATCGCGTCGTTCGCGCCTGTTCCAGCAGTTCCAACGGGACGGTAATTGCATAGTCGCCATCTGGACGTCGGGCGGACAGAATCGTTTCAACCGCCTTGGCTGTCGCTTCGACCTCGTTGACCGAGGAGACCTGAAGCGTAATCTGGCTCAGTTCAATTTCCGTTCTTTCCTGCGACGACCCCTGCGGAATGATGGTTAAGTCGCCCATGCGTTCCCAGAGGGTTTTAATGGGAATGTAAATATCCGTGTTGAACTCCTGGGCGTCTAACGACCCGCCAATAGCGGCTGTCGCCTGACGCGGTTCCAAAACGCCGACCACCTGATAGAACGACTCTTCCACCTTGACGTTCTTCCCGATAGGATTGGCAAATCGAAACAGCCGTTCCGCCGTCTCGGCGGCTAAAACGCAGTAATTCTTTTTCGCCTCGCATTCCGTCGTGGTCAGAAAATGCCCTCGCGCCATTTTGAGCTTGTTGATTTCCGCATATTCCGGCGTACAGCCAACCAGACGCCCTTCCATTTCCTGATTGCCCGCAGTGAACTTGCGCCGCATTTCACGAATCGGAACGCTTTCGACAATCGACGGAATCGACTGCGCCAAGACCTCGTAGTCCGCTCGCTGAATCCCGTATGTGAGAATATGACTCTGGTTCTTTTCGGAGTCCGCCGACGGCTTAACGGTGCGAACAATGATGTTCGTTGCGCCGAGGTTTTCAATCTGTTCCTGCGCTTTTTGGCTGATGCCCTCGCCGATAGCGAGAAGCCAAATTACGCTCGAAACGCCGATAAAAATACCCAGTACGGTCAACAGCGACCGAAGCGGGTGCAGCAACAGGCTTTTGACGCCAAGCTGCCATGTGCGAAACCAAATGTACATATCAGGGAATAGGGAATAGGGAGTAGGGAATAGGCAAGAGGCAGTAGTTAGCTACTAGCTATTAGCTGCTAGCCATTAGCTTGGGCATTGACGCTTCTCGGCGTTAATTGTTAAAGATTGAATCAAAAATCACAAAGCTAAGAGCTAGAAGCTAGTAGCTAAAAGCTGACTCGCTACTCGCAACTTTTATATATTTTACTCTATTAATTGCAAGAATCAAGCATTTGAAAGAAAAAAATAACGTATTGAGAGCTAAAATAAAGAAAATAATCCAGTTAAGAAAAATATTCAAAATAATTAGAGTTTGACGTTGGACAATGGAGAATAAAGTTCTATCTCCATTGGGTGCACGGAAATTTTTCCGGTGTATAGGAGATTTGATCCAATGAGAGACGAAACGTCACGGTAGCGACAGCGGACGATAGTCCGCTAAGTCCCGAAGGGACGATATTCCTATAACCGGCGGTTTCAACCGCCGGAGGGAGAACATGAATAAATAGAATATCGAAGAATACGCTTTTCCTCCCGCGCCTCCGTTGGAGGCGGGGGAGGAAAAGCGGCTAAAGCGATAGGGGGGAGATTATCGCGATTATTC
>JAZUMX010000260.1:0-1690 GCA_045603865.1 Thermoguttaceae bacterium | reverse complement strand
CGTGGAAAATCACCTTGCCAATGACCATCGGCGGCATGGTCGACACCCAGGGCGCGTTTTTGGTCCAGCCCGCTTTCAGACGCCCGGCTGACGACAGAATATCGAACATGGTGAGCATGTTGTCAACCTTGTACGCCTTGGCGCTGGTCAGAGCGCAGAAGGACGTCAGGTTTTCGTCCGGCTCCTGGTCGGGCGCATATTGAGCGATGAGCTTAAACGGCTGATCCGCCGCCTGAAGCTCGTAAATGTTCATAATGCCGCGATGAGAGCAAAGCAGCGCCCGGCGTTCGCGAATCAGCGGAGCCGCGTTGACGTGCCCCTTCACCCTGTCGGTCTGAACCGGGTCTTGAGCGTACGCGCCCTCCTTGTCCGGCAAAACGGAGAAGAAGCGAACTTCGCTGTAGTTGGCGTCTACGTTAACGGGAACGATGAGATAATCGCCAATCAGTTCCGGCGACGCGATAACGTCCCCGCGGGAATGACCGAGGTAAATCGTTCGGACGCACTTTTTGTCCGCCGTCGAAATGACGAACAGGTTTGTGTGTTCGCCCGGCTGATACAGCGTTCCGGTTTTGGAATCGTAACAGGCGCCGACGGTAATATTTTGCGGCAGCTGATAGTAGCCAATCTGCTTGCCGGAAACAACGTCCAAAACGTGAATGCGTCCGTTCTTCTGGGAAACGAAAATGTTGTTTTGCGTAACAAGCGGGAACGCCGACCCGGCGGCGCCGACTTCGTCCAGATTAAACGACCATTTCAACGAGCCGTCTTTGCTGCTGCGGCGCTCAATGGAGTTGTTTTTGCCCAGCATGATAAAGTCGGAACTGGACGCGGTGGAAACGTACGTCGGAGGGAAGGAGACGGCTGTAAAGTTGACGTCTGTTCCCATCGGGCAAGTCCACTTGACCTGTCCGTCTTTGGCGCTTACGCCGTACAAATCGCGGCCGGGAACGAGCAGAATCTGATCGGCAACGCCGGAGACGTCGTTTTCCTTTATAGTCTGCGTCAGCAGCGCGCCTGACGTTTGAACTGCCGAATCAGATATAACAGCCGGGACGTCTTTTTCCACAAAGGCGACGGACTGACTTTCAATGGCGGAAACCTTGAGCGTTTCATCCAGCACGCGCTTGTCCGTTCTGAGCAGCGGATGAATTTTCAAACATTCGTCACGCAGCTTGTACGCGCCGACGGAATCGTTCTCTGCAATCTTTTTATCCATCGCTTCCAGACACGCCTTGAGGTCGTCCTCGCACTTGAGCTTGTCTTCCGCCTGAGAAATCAACGCGTTGAGATTGGCGGTAAGCGTTTTGGGGCGTTTGGATTCCGGAACGTGCTTGTCCAGCAGCGTCATGGATTCCTTTGCCGCCGCGAGCTTTTCTGCGTCCGCATTGGCGAACGCTTCGTTTGCCAGGTTCTCGGCAATTTTGGGAAGCAGAGACGCCAGTTCAGACGGGGCTTCGTTCGGGAATTCGTTTACAGACGTAATTTGTGACAACGCCGTTTTGACTTCGCTCAGAGAACGCGTCCAGTTGGTCGACCCTTCGACCGCGTTTCGCATTTGCGCCAAACCGCGGTGAACTTTGGCGATTCCGACCTTTTCGTGCTTGGGATACGAGTCGATAAACTTGCCGAACATTTCAATCGACTGCGTATAGGATCCCTGCATGTACGCTTTTTCCGCATCTTCAAA
>JAZUMX010000259.1:0-2212 GCA_045603865.1 Thermoguttaceae bacterium | reverse complement strand
AAGGCGAAATACTATTCCCTATTCCCCATTCCCTATTCCCTCGTCAAGGAATCCCCTTGACAATGCCGGGGCCGATTAGCCGCGTCAGCCAAACGGGGAGTTTCTGCCAAACGCGAACGGCTAACCCGTAGCCGCCCTTGTCCGGGCGCATGCAGTCCGGGTCGGTTCCCCGGAGGTAATATTGCCAAAACGAAGGGAACGGCTTGGCGCCCCATTGCGCTTTGAACTTGTACGTGGGCGAATCGACAGTCGAGCGTCCGAAATCGAACGTCGTCTGTTTATATTCTATCGATTTTTTCAATAATTGCCAGTAAAGGAACATATTGGCGCAGTCCGCGTTGAACTTGCGTTTGCACGACGCGCTGGGAACTTCTACCGTCAGTCGGGAACCGCTCGCGCCGGGCGTTCCGAACGTCAGCATGCCTCCCGCGGCGGGTTCGCCTGTTGGGCTGTAGACAACCGCAAACTGAACGCTCTGTCGGGCGGAGTAGGGCAGGGCGGTAGAGTCAAAAAACGAGTCGCGGTCTTCCGGGCGGTTGAACGCGTTTCGAATCTGCTTGAACAGGTTAAACGAATACACCGGCGTTCCCAAATCTCGCATATTGACGGCGAATATCTCGTAAAAGTCGGAAATGAGCTGGTCGGAATCGCCCCATTGAACGGTCAGGTTCGCCTTTTCGCCTTTGCGAATCTGGTTTCTCGCCTTGCAGCCGATGGACTTCCACAGTTCGTCTTCCGTTTCCGGCAGAGCCAGGCGCATGTGAACCTTTTCCGTTCTGGTAAACGTCAATTTGGGATGAGCGTATTCCCGCTCGCCGCGCAGTTCCAAAAACTTGACCTTGAGCCGGTCGGCTAACTCGCAGGCGGAATCAATCAGCGCAACAGCCGCGTCGGGAGAATCCGTTTGAACCCCGCCGACGTTCAAGTACGGCATGCTGACCAGGAACCGACCGAAAAGCAGCGTATGAACGTATCCCAGCGGAAGCCAGCCGACGGCGGCGCCGGAATCGTCGCGCGCCTCGAGCAAATACGGCGTATGCCCCAGCCCGTCCGACAGCGCGAAAAGCCAGCCGGGGTCGTACGCCAGAGCCGTTTCTCCCTTTTGGAGCAAGTACGTTCTGAACCGCTGGGCGGCTGAGGGCAATTCGTCACGTTTCGAAATTACGCTTACGTTCATTCTTCCAAAGAGTCGTATAACGCTCTCATCTTTTCCATTCGTTTATCAAAGCTGAACCGTTCTTCGACGGTTTTTCTGGCGTTGACAGCCAGCGTTCTCCGC
Source organism: Thermoguttaceae bacterium (assembly GCA_045603865.1). Classification (GTDB taxonomy): domain Bacteria; phylum Planctomycetota; class Planctomycetia; order Pirellulales; family Thermoguttaceae; genus RUG11551. The sequence goes on along the minus strand of JAZUMX010000259.1, from coordinate 933 downwards.
TGTTCAGGCGATTCGATAAGTTTCGTCAGCGCGGACTGCAAAGCCGCCTTGTCGGACATCGGAATAATCAGCCCGTCGACGCCGTCTGTTACAAGTTTCGGAACCCCGGCAACGGCGGTTGCCGTCATCGCCGCGCCCATCGACATCGCCTCCAGACAGACGTTAGGCAGTCCTTCCCGAATCGAGTTGAGAACGAAAATATCCAAACTGGAATACAGCTTGATCAAGTCCCGTTCAAACCCCGGCAGAGAAACGATGTTGTCCACGCCCAGCCGTTTGGCGAGCGATTCCAGTTCCTCCTTGAGCGACCCTTCGCCGTAAATCGTCAGCCGAATCTCCGGATGAGTTTTGTAAATCTCAGCAACCGTTTCAATCAGCGGGGCGAATCCCTTTTCCTCTTCCAGGCGCCCGACCGCGCCGATTCTGACCAGCCCGTCCGACGGGACAGCGCAGCGTTGGAACATGTCCGTATCAATCGCGTTTTCGATAAGCGACAGACGTTCCGGACGCACGTCGATTTTCCGGCACTGCTCGAATAAATCGTCGCTGACGCAAATCACCTTGTCGTATCGCTTGAGGCAAAAGCGGTCGATCGCGTAGTACAGCGGCGTTTTGGACGTATGATGCACCCAGCCGTGAACCGTTGTAACAAGTTTCATTTTGTGAAACCGGCGCAGAAGCAGCCCAATCGCGTTGGACTTGTAGTCGTGCCCATGCCAGATTTGAACGTCGTTTTCCCGGCAGAGTTTGAGCAGCTTTTTCACGACGGAAAAGTCCGTCGCGCCGCGGTCTTCAATATCAACCAGCGGACATCCCGCCGCCTCAGCTCGCTGACGCAAAACCTCAAACCCGGCGTCTTGGGGCGGGCGCATATAGGCGCATAAACAATTGTATCCCCACGGAATCAAAAACCGGGGGGAATTGATTATCGTC
>JAZUMX010000258.1:0-5182 GCA_045603865.1 Thermoguttaceae bacterium | reverse complement strand
TGAGCTGAAAGTACTCTTTAAGCTGATTATCCGTGTAACAATCCGGTAATTCTTTCCAGAGCGTATCGCGAATTAAAATTTTTACTATGTCTCTCGTTTCCTGTTTGTCTGTCCAGTGGTCAAGCTCGGCAATCTTTGCCTTGATCTTTTTCAGAAGGCTTGAGGCTAATTCTTTGATTTTCTTAATATCCGATTTGGAGAGGTCGTCCCGGAATAGCTTATCGTAAAGAGACAGTTCTTCGTCGCTCTCGAAGCCCTCGCGGACGTAGCGCTGCGCTTCATCGTCCAGACTTTTGGCAAGAGCCATCAGAGCGAAAAAGGTTTTCTCAATGGCGCCGCGATCCTGTTCTTTGTTATATTCCTCGATGATCTGCTGATACCGTTCATAGTAGTTGACGCGGTCAGGGTTGTTTAACAGCAGACAGTCCAGCTTCTGCTCGATCAGCTCTTGCAAATCCTTCAGGATAAGGTTCTTTTTCCTGGCGGAGGCAAATTCCCGGCGAAGCAGATCGAAATCGATGGCGCTGATGTCAAACCGGTGCGGCGCCTCGTTGTCCGTCAACGGCGCATCGTCTATTTTCACGTATTCGTTGATGATAGAATTGATTTCCACCATCAGATCGGTCGTGTCAACGTGCCGGCGTTTTTTCTGCAATTGAGCGTAAATTGCGGCGACGGCTTCATACTCTTTTCGGGTGGAATCGGCGACGTCGTCGCGATCCGTGTATTTCATCAGACGGTTCAGTTCTGAGGCGTATGTGGAGAACGACTTTTTATCTTCAATAGAGCCGCACACGGCGTTGGCGGCTGTCTGAATCAGCGACAGTTTCGTGAAATCCACGGCGGCTATCAAATCTGCAAGCTCAAAATCGCGTTCCCGGAGAAAAGATTTTGCTTTTTCGACGATTTCGAGAATACGAGCAATCAGTACGTCCTTATCGACGGTCGGGTCAGAGCCGCCCTGACTGTCGACGTTGGCGGTGTAATCCGCCAGAGCCTTGCGGAGCGCTTTGACGATGCCGATGTAATCGATAAACAGACCGTTGCTCTTGCCCTCGTTGACGCGGTTGGCGCGGGCGATGGCTTGCATGAGCGTATGCGCTTTGAGAGGCTTGTCCAGATAGAGGCACGAGAGACACTTCACGTCAAAACCGGTCAGCCACATGGCGCAGACGAACACGATGCGGAGAGGATGGGACGAATCCTTGAAATCCTTGTCCAACTCGCGATTATTCATCTTCGTCCGGTGATAATTGATATCCAGCCCCCATTTTTTGAAGGTTTTAATCTCGTTTTGCTCCTGACTGACGACAACCGCCATTTCGGTTTCCTGCATCCACGTCAGCTTGCGCCCGACAAGGTCGGTTCCTGTTTGGACGTGGGTAGCGCCGAAATCGGCTTTTTCGGAGGCAAAACCTCTTCCTTTTGCCCGTGCGGCTTCGCACTTGGCGGACGCTTCGGTCCGACGAACTGGAAGTACGTACATTCGATTCGGCTGTTGTAGAGTTTTCTGCGGCGCGTCGCTTCCTGACCGATGACCTTTTCGAAATCGTTCCAGGCGGCAATGATATAAAACGACCAGTCCGGCAGGCCGCTGAACACCGCCGGCATGGACTCGTACAGCGGACGCAGCTGCGCCAGTTCGCCGATTCTGTCGCCGTAGGGCGGGTTGCAGATAACGCAGCCGTAATGACGCTGCGAGGTCAGGTCGGCGAAATCCTTTTGCTGAAAATGGATGTCGTTTTCGACGCCTGCCAGCTGAGCGTGCTGTCGGGCGAACTTGAGAGCCTGAGCGTCGATGTCCGTCCCGATGATTTTCGTTTCCAGCGGGGGAAGAATCGCCGCTTGAGCTTCCTTTCGAGCTTCAATCCAGAGCTTGGGCGGGAATACAGGCCACGACTGCGCGTCGAACTGCCGTTTCAGCCCCGGGGCGATGTTGCGCCCGATCATTGCCGCTTCGATGGGAATCGTTCCTGACGCGCAAAACGGGTCGATTAACGGCGCGCCGGGTTCCCAATTGCTCAGTAAAACCAGTCCCGCCGCCAGCGTCTCGCGAAGCGGTGCAGCTACGTTCATGAGTCGATACCCGCGCCGGTGCAGACCCCGCCCGGTGGTGTCGAGCGTAATTGTCGCCTGGTCTTTGAGCAGAGAAATTTCGACTGTGTACAGCGCCCCGTCTTCCGGCAGCGTTGTTGTCTTATAGGCGTTCATGAGTCGGTTGACAATCGCCTTTTTTACGGTTCTTTGCAAGGCAGGGACGCTCGTAATTTTAGACCGCACCGACCGCCCCTCGACCACGACCTTGGCGTTTCGCGGCGCCCAGTCTTCCCACGGAATTCCAGACGCAGCGTCGAACAGAACGTCGAAATCCTCGCACGGAAACGACGCCAGCTCGATAAGCACCTTCCCGGCGCAGCGCAGATGTATATTCGCCTTGACGACAGCGTCCAGTCCGCCGGTGAAATACGTTCTTCCGGGACCGGACTCTGCGTTTTTAGGGGTAAAGCCCATGGCTTTGAGTTCTCTTGCTACGATCGACTCCAAGCCCATGGTCGACGTCGCGACTAATTGCAGTGATTCCATGCGTTCTATTGTACCGTCCCGTTTTTTTTAGTCAAGTCCTCTGCGAGGGCTTGCATTCTCCTTTGCAATCTTGTACAATAACAAAAAAAGTTAATTTTTAGTACAGGAGAATTATTATGAACAGAATTTTCATTGCGTCTGTTTTGGCGTTGTTGTTGGTTCCGAGTGCGCTGGTTTACGGTCAGGAGACGCCGCCGGTTCCGCCGGAGGGGTTTGATCGCGTCGCCGACGTCCCGCACGGGGCGATTCAGCTTGTTACGTACCCGTCCAAGACTGTTGGCGTTGATCGTCATGCCGTCGTCTATACCCCGCCGGGATATTCCAAAGAGCAGAAGTACCCGGTTTTGTATCTGCTTCACGGTATCGGGGGAACGGAATGGGAATGGGTTCACGGCGGACATCCGGAAATCATTCTCGACAACCTCATTGCTGAAAAGAAAGCGGTTCCGATGATTGTCGTCATGCCCAACGGACGCGCCATGAAAGACGACAGAGTAGGGCGCAATCCGTTTTCCCGTGAACAGGTCGAGGCGTTTGCGAACTTTGAACGCGACCTGCTGGACGATTTGATTCCGTATATCGAAAAGAACTACTCCGTCTTTACGGACAAGGACAACCGGGCGATTGCCGGTTTGTCAATGGGCGGCGGACAGACGTTCAATTTCGGGTTCGGACATCTGGATACGTTCGCCTGGATCGGACCGTTTTCCGCAGCGCCGAACACAAAAAGACCCCAGGAACTCGTTCCTGACCCCGAAGCGGTCAAAAAGAACGTAAAATTGATCTGGATTTCCTGCGGCGACAAAGACAACCTGATTAACATCAGCAAACGGACGTACGAATACCTGACGGAAAACGACGTTCCCTGCCAGTTCTTCGCTACGCCCGGCGGACGCCATGATTTCCGCGAATGGAAATCGAATCTGTACAATTTCGCTCAGCTGATATTCAAGTAGAGTGATTAGTTGTGAGTTGTGAGTGGTAAGTGGTAAGTGGTAAGTGGTAAGGACGCAAAGCGCCTCAAAAACTCCTCTCGCAACTCGCCTCTCGCAACTCGCCCCCTAAATCTGATATTGCAAAAACTGAATAAAAAGAGTATACTGCGGACATGGAAAACGGATGCAGAGTTGATGCAGCCGTTAAATGGGTAAACAGTCCTTTAGCAGATAGTATTCCAATGATTACCGCAGGATTATACGATTTAGTTGTTTTGTTTTTAGTCGCCGTGTTCGCATGGCGCGGATACCAAAAAGGGTTGGTTGCGCAGCTGGGAGCGTTGTTGGTTCTTATTGTTGTAGGAGCTATTTCAGTGCGGTATACGCCGTCGCTGACCGACTTTTTGGGAAGCGGAAACACTTCCTCCGCAATATCGTTTATTATCATTATTATTATCGTAACGCTGATTGTCTGGAACATCGTCAATTCTCTTTCCAAACTGGTAACTAAGTTAAAACTCAAATCCTGGAACAACCAGATGGGCGGTCTTTTGGGCGTTATCAACGGAATCTTCGTTTCGATGTTGTTGACCTTTTTGCTGCTCGTTTTTGTTATTCCGCATTCTGCAGCAAACGAAAATGGAACGTACAGTCAGGTTAAGTATGACAGCGACAAGTCTTTTGTCAAAAACTCCTTCTTTGGTCCGTATCTGACCAACGCCATGTTGACTGCAATTGACCATCTTCCGCAAGGGAGCGCCAATAGTCAATTTTATAATAATTTACGGGATTTGTTACAAAGCCGCGCGGAAGACATTAAAGAGAATCATCCCGATTTGCAGCAGCAGACGTACGAGTCCAATACCTATGACAATTACGACAATCGTCAGTACGACAACCGCCAGTATCCGCCGCAAGATCAGTATGGTCAGCCTGGATATCAGCAGGGACAGTCTGGATACAATCAGCAGAGCTATCCTGATCAGCGATATCCGAATCAGGGATACCAGAATCAGGGCTATCCGGATCAGCGATACCCGAATCAGGGATACCCGGATCAGAGATATCCCAATCAGGGACAGCCTGGATACAACGGCGGTTCTTATCCCAGCCAACAGCCGCAGCGTCAGCCGAGTTCTAACCCGCGCTATAATGGCAGCAGTCCGCTTGACGGCGTTCTGTAAGATTAAATTGATAATATCGCCGGTCTAATAACAAAAAAGCGGAGCAAGCAAATCGTTCCGCTTTTTGCGTTTCTACAGAGAGTTTTGTGACAGCGCTTTATTTCTCATTCTTAATCGCGTCAACCGCTTTTTGAGCGACAGAGCGGAGGAACTTGGCGTCGGACTCCGTTATCCCTTTGGGGACGAACGTAACGTCGTTGGCGTCGCGGTCGAACAGGAACGCGAACCAGACGCACGCCTGAAGGTATTCTCCGCGGGCGTTGAGATGGGAGGCGTCGCCGTTAACCGTCTTTTTGCCGTTTTTATCTTCCCAGCGCAGGTTGCCGCAGAGGAATCCGTTCATGTCGGGCAGATCCGGATAGACAAGTTCAGACCGCTTGAACGGTTTGTATCCGCCGGGCTGGGTCTGACGCGCCAACTGAACCGCGTCACCGACCGGGATGAGTCGAACGCCCAGCTTCAGCGCCGCCGCTGTGTACG
>JAZUMX010000257.1:0-1625 GCA_045603865.1 Thermoguttaceae bacterium | reverse complement strand
GGCTGCATTTTCCAGACGTCGTACAGCGGCTTTCCGTTCGCGCCTTCGGCTTTGTCGTACCCGCCGAAAACAAACAGAGCTGTTACATCGTGATTGGAAACGCGAATCGCGCCCGCCGGCTGAGAGCGAACGACGCCGTTTTTAACGTCGTCCGGAATGCCGTCCAGCTCAACCCATTTTTTGTTGTCCAGAGCAAACAGTTTCCCGCTGGCGAAGACGTAGGCAACCTTCCCAATCGCGCCGCCGCAGCCCATTGAACACGGGGCGGGCAGATCCGGCATGGACGTCAGCTCGACAGAACTGGTTTGAGCGTTGTATTCCGCTTTCCAGACTTTTACCGATTCCCCGTTTTCGTTCGCTCCGCCGCAAAGCAGCAAATACGAATCGAACGCGACTGTAACGCCCTCTGCAATCGGTTCCGGCAACCCCTCCGGCGATTCCTTATCGTCGACCAGAACCCGAACAGATTTTGCTTTCCAGACGGTATTTCCGTCAACAGTTTCCTGAACGAGCTGGGAAACGGCTCGAGAATACTGTTTCTTCCCGCCGTCTGCAACGGGGGCGTCAAAATACGAGCCGCCAAAGATCAAAGCGACCTTCTGAACGTCTCCAGGCGCGGCGTTCGCCTTGCCGACAACGCCATAAAACGGGCGCGCAACCTCTTCGTGAAGGACGCCTTGCTGAACTATCCATTTCAGAGAAGAATTATTCTCCTGCGCCTGCGCTGAGAAGGATGTAACAAATGCAATCGCGGCAAACGCCGCCGTAAAAAATAAGTGTCGAATGTTCATTGAGTCAGTTGTTTTTCAAAAGCGGAAAGGGTCTTGTCGTCAAACAGGACGAAACGAATCAGGGTAATCGAGTCGTGTTTCTGAAGAAAATCTCGAACGGCTTTCAGGGCAATCGGCGCGGCTTCGTCCAGCGGATAGCGATAGGCGCCCGTTCCCAAAGAAGGAAACGCGACGCTTGTACAGTCGTTCCTGACCGCGACGAGCAGCGAATTATAGTACGCCTTATAGAGCAGTTCCGGACAGACGGGATTAGACGAGTACCGGGGCGCAACCGCGTGAATAACGCATTTCGCTTTCAGCCGCCCCGCCGTCGACGCCACCGCGGACCCCGTCAGGCATCCCGCCGGATAGCGCCAGTCTGTATCCGCCATGATTTCCGGTCCGCCGGCGGCGTGAATCGCGCCGTCGACGCCTCCGCCGCCCATTAAATGCGAGTTGGCAGCGTTGACAATCGCGTCAATTTCCTGCTTGACAATGTCGCCCTTAACCGCCTCGACAATAGTATTATTGATTTGAATCTGTTTCATAATATCCTTATTGTATCCGATAGAAAAGTCCGGGTCAATAGGGAGGAAGGAAATTTTTGGCGTTATTTTAGAAAGTCGATGTTTAATTAGAGTTAGGAATTAGGAGTGAGGAGGCGGCGAGGCGCCGCTCCCAATCCGCGCTGCCGCGCGCTTACCAAAAAACGCTCCCGTTGGTCGCTTTGCGGCGGAAGCTTCCAGAAACCTTTTGAACGTGGAAAGCCCGCCCGACCTGCGGGTTCGCGGACATACTGTCCGCCAAAGAAATCTCACGCAAAGAACGCAAAGTCCGCAAAGAAATGAAAGGCGG
>JAZUMX010000256.1:0-1506 GCA_045603865.1 Thermoguttaceae bacterium | reverse complement strand
CCAGAGTTTTCCGCGGCGTTTTGGACAGGGGCGGCGTCCTTTGGCCCCCCCCCTTGTCCATTGCAAGCGTTACACGTCAGGATTATTCTCCTAACGCTTCCTTGATATACGGTTCAACCGCTTCCGCCCAAATGTTGTACTGAGCCGGAGCCGGGTGAAGCAGGTCTGGCATGACTTCGCGTGACAAAACGCCGTCCTCAGTGAGGAACTTGTCGTTGAAGTTGAGGAACACAACGCGCTTGCCATCGCACAGGGCGGGAAGACCAGCGTTGATCTCGTTGACCTGTTTGCGGAACCCGTCGTTTTCATCCGCCCCGCGGGGGAAGACAGCCAGCAGAAGAACCTTCGTTTCCGGCCATTTGTCGCCCAGCTTTTTGAGAATGGCGCGAATGCCTTCAATCGTCTCGGCAGGCGTGGTAGAACGATGTCCGATGTTGTTCGTGCCAATCATCAGAATAACCAGCTTGGGCGTATAGCCGTCCGCTTCGCCGTTGTCCAGACGCCACAGAACGTGTTCCGTCCGGTCGCCGCTAAAGCCGAGGTTGATGATGTTTTTGTCGGCGTAGTTCTTTTCCCAAACTTCTTTGCCTTTGCTTTCCCAGTTGTGGGTAATGGAGTCGCCCAGATAGACGACGTCAATTTTGCCTTCGGCTTTTTTGATTTCGTCCAGCTTTTGAGCGTGACGCCCCGGCCACCAGCCGTCGCGGGGAACCGGGTTGACGGCAACGCCGCCGAGAACTTTGTTGACAAACGGTTCAACGGCTTCCGCCCACTTGAAGTATTCAGGCGCAGCCGGGTGAAGGAGGTCAGGCATGACATCCCGGGACAGAACGCCGCCCTCGGAGAGGAACAGGTCGTTGATGCTCTGGAACGTAACGCGATCGCCGTCGCACAGTTTCGGCAGGATTTCGTTGATCTTGTTAATCTTCTGACGCAAAACGTCGTTGTCGTCCGCTCCGCGCGGGAAGATGGCTAAAAGCAGAACTTTCGCTTCAGGCCATTTTTCGCCGATTTTTTCGATACAGGCGCGAATGCCTTCCACAATCTGAGTCGGCGTGCAGGCGCGAGTGTTGTTCGTGCCGATCATGAGAATAACGCCTTTGGGAGAATAGCCGTCCGCTTCGCCGTTTTCCAGACGCCAGAGAACGTTTTCCGTCCGGTCGCCGCCAAATCCGAGGTTAATCGCGCGGCGGTTTCCGTAGTATTTCGCCCAGGCTTCTTTGCCCTGTCGTTCCCAGTTGTGGGTAATGGAGTCGCCGAGGTAGACGAGGTCAATTTTGCCGCCCGCCTTTTTGATTTCTTCCAATTTTTGAGCGTGACGTTCCGGCATGCGCGGAACCGGTTTGACCGTGGGTCCGCCCAAAACTTCCTTGAAGAACGGTTCAACCGCTTTAGCCCATTTGTAGTATCCCGCTTCGTTGGGGTGAAGCTGATCGGGGAACAGAGCCGGATCGAGCTTTCCTTCCGCAGTCAAAAAGATTCCGCCGATATCCTTGTAAAATACAG
>JAZUMX010000255.1:0-2644 GCA_045603865.1 Thermoguttaceae bacterium | reverse complement strand
CATTCAACCAACGGCACGACGTTTACTCTCGACCACGGAACGATAACCGCTAACGGCGCCGTCAATACGTATATTGCCAATTGGTATCTTAAAAACGGATCGACGGTGAACGGTACAACGGACAACTCCACAGTCCGATCGGGACATCAATGGAATTCCAACATTTACACACAGTACGATGAGGGTCAGCCTGAAGACGTCATGAACGAGATTTCTGTCGATATCGCCATGTACAACACCGGCAGAACGATTACGTTCGACATTGCAGACAAAGCGCCGTTAACCGTTTCCGGCAGCTTAATTCCTGCTGCAAATAATCATTACAACGCGCTTGTTAAAACCGGCGCTGGTACGCTGACGCTGACCGGCGAGCAAAACAGCTATAGTACGACAACAATTTCAGAAGGAACGCTGGTTGTCGCCGGAGCGGGAACGCTGGGAACTGGCGCCGTTACAGTTGCAGATAATGCGACGCTGGAATTTGCTCACGACTCAAATCAAAGCGTTACTAACGCGATTTCCGGCGCTGGAAACGTTGTTAAAAACGGCAATGGAACGCTCACTCTGACGCAAGAGCCTGGTTATACCGGTTCAACAACCGTTGAACAAGGTACGCTGGCGTCGACGGCTGGCGGTACGCTGCATAATCTTTCCGGCGGAAGCGTTAACGACGACGGCAGCGTTGCCGTCGCCGCCGCTGTCGACGCGTCTGGAAAAGAACTGACGATTGACAACGCTGTCATGACAAAGTTCGTCGGGTCGATTAAAGCAGGGTCAATTCTAAAGACCGGATACGGAACGCTGAAAATTTATGCAGACGAGCAAAATAAAGTTGTCGCTGACACGTTTACTGTTTCCGACAGTGAGCTGGACTTCAAAGGCTATTACGAAGGCGATCTTGAAGTCATCAACGACGCGTTCTTCTCCCCCGGCAATTCCATTGGAGAAGCCAACGTTACCGGCAACATCGCGTTTATTACTGATACCGCCGATTCAAACGGCTTTGCGTACTTTGAATTTGGCGACTTTACCGGCGCGGACGAAAATCACGATCTTTTAGTTCTCAGCGCCAGCAGTCTGTTTAATGCCAATGACGAAGCAGGCGTTGTTCTGCTGGACTTTACAAACGACGACGCTGCGGACTGGGCGTCTGCGGGCGTAGATTATCTGCTGGTGAAAAACGGCGCGTTTGAAGACGGTAAAGATTACACCTCCTGGCTGACGCCGACGCTCACAGACATGTTCAGTCTGCAGGGCAGGGCGGACGGCTTGTATCTGATCGCCGCGGCGTCTCCCGAAACCGGCGTTCCAGAACCGTCAACATGGGCGCTGTTGGCGCTTGGGGTTGCAGGGTTGATGTACTGGCGAAAGCGCAAGTAAAATCGCGTCTTCGTCCGCCAAGTTTTTTAAGCCGCAAAGAACGCAAAGAACGCAAAGAGATCTTTAAAACTTTGCGAACTTTGCGGACTTTGCGTGAGTTTTTTTATGGGCGTTCAATTACCGCCTTTCATTCAACTTTATTCCCTAAAGGAGATTATACCCCATGAAACGTCGTGATTTTTTACGTATGACAGCGGCGGCGATGTTTGCCGCGGCTGCGTCGCCATGGTCAATAAGTTTTGCGGACGACCTGTCGGATTTGCTGGAATTGACGGATAATTCCGTTCCGTTGGATCAGGATATTGTCGCGTTCTTTTCCGATACGCACATTCGCGTTCCGGAAACGCAGCCGGAGCCGCAGCGGCTTCTCAAGTGCATTAAAGCGGTCTTGAACATGAACCCGCGTCCGGCAAACCTGCTCTGTTACGGCGACATGGCGTTTTTTGAAGGGAAGGTGGAAGAGTATCAGCTCTTTAAGAAGCTCATGGCTCCGATTGAAAAAGCCGGGATTAAATGGGAAACGACGATGGGCAACCACGACCGGCTCAATAATTTCTATGAGGCGTTCCCGGAACGGAAAGAGAAGAATCCGCCGGTCAAGGACAGATACGTTCATATTGTCCGCACGCACCGGGCGGACTTTATTCTCCTGGATTCCTATATGGAAGGACAGGTTCGCGGAGAGATTCGTCGGGATCAGAGAGACTGGCTTATTGACAAGCTCAAGGAGTATATAGTCGCGACGAAGCCGGTTTTCGTCGGGTGCCATCATCTGCTCAACGAAACCAACTTGACGGATATTCTGCTGGAATGCCCCTGCTGTCCCGGATACCTTCATGGACACGCTCACAAATGGATGGTTGAAAACGTTAAGGGGCTTCCCAGCCTGGGGTTCGCCGCAACCGGACCGTGGGGCGACCTCGGCTACGCCGTCGCCAACTTGACCGGGTCCGAAGCGACCTTCGTTCCGTACGTTGATACGTACTTGAAACCCAGCTGGGGCGGCGCGAAAATGGACGCTCAAGCCATGGAAGCGTACCTGAAGAAGATCGAAGAACAGACGCTGGTAATGCCTTATAAGAGGCAATAGACAGTAGGCAGTAGGCAGTAGTGCGCTTCGCGCTCCCCGATGGTTGTGAGCGGGGCAGTCCGTTCACGGATTTTACGGATTATACGGATTTTCACCGATTGGTTAATGAAATCTCACGCAAAGTCCGCGAAGTCCGCAAAGTTATTTTTAAGCCGCAAAGGACGCAAAGAACGC
>JAZUMX010000254.1:0-2031 GCA_045603865.1 Thermoguttaceae bacterium | reverse complement strand
CATCTATAGAAGTAAAGGCGTGATAGTCCACCCACCAGTCGCCATTGGCGTCTGCGAAAACGGAATTGTGCCCCGGACCGACGACTCTTTTCGGAACGGACGCCGACGCTTTGACAACCAGATTGCCGTACGTCTTGCCATATCCGGACTGGGTAATCGGCATGCCGTCTGAGCCGCAGTACGGACCGTGAATGTCGTCAGCCCGGGCGACGAAAACCCGATACGTGGACTTTTCCCCTTCGCAGCACGTCCCGACGCTTCCGAAATAGTAATAATAGCCGTCTTTTTTAACGATGTAGCTGCCCTCGTAGGTCGAGCCGTCCCACGGACCGGGGTAGCCCGCAATGAGCGTTTTCGTTTCCTTTTGATACTCGACGCCTCTCAGACACCCCATGCCGTTGCGGGTCAATTCGATGAGATAGATGCCCCGGAACGACCCCATGACCATGAAAACAGAACCGTCGTCTTCCACGATGACTTGCGGATCGATGCAGTTTTCAATCCCGATTTCAGAGCAGGTAAACAGCTTCCCTTTATCGACGTACGGACCAGCGACGTTGTCCGCAACGGCGTATCCGATCCCGCACGGCAAGCCCCAGGCGGAAAGGGAGTAATAGTAAATCCACTTGTTTTGAACTTTCCGGACGTCTGGCGCCCAAACGCGAGCGTTGATTGGACGTCCGTAATAGTCGTCTCCCCAAGTCGGGCTGGGAATAATGTTTCGAGAATGAATCTGCCAGTTGCAGCCGTCTTTGCTTTTCAGAACAAGGCGATTGGTTGAAAACGAGTACATCCAGCCGTCGTCGCCCTGAATTACCGTCGGATCGGCAACGCCGATGTTAATCGGCATACCGCGAAAACCGCGAATCATCACCGGGTTGGAATACTGCGCCGCAAAGCTGACCGATACAGCCAGGGAGATTATCGACAGGACAATAACTGAAAACGAATACTTCATGGGGCGCAACCTGTCTGGATTCAATTTCGAATAGAACTAAACTCTATTTTTTCGCTCTTGAAAGCAGCAGTTTCAGAATCGCTTTAATAATTTTAATGATCAGAGATTCTTCTGAATTCATTCTCCTTCTGGGATTGCGCTTTCGGAATTCCTTGTAAACCTCCTCAGCGGCAGAGCGGACGTTTTCGATTTCCTGTTCAGCGGTTTCAAGGTCGTCGTGAACCGCTTTGTTGCGGATGGTTGCAATAAAACGGATCTTTTTCATGACTTCCGGCGAAAGCTGGCTTTCGACGCTGGAGGCTTTTTCGTGAAGTCCTTTTCCAGTAGCGCCGTAGTCCTCTTCCAGAACGGTTTCCATATTTTGAGCGATCTTAATAAGTTCTTCGATTGGGGTCATGGGTATAAGGCGGGGTTAAATGTTTTAAAAAACAACGGAAAACGAACAGCGCTGTCCGTTTCCCGTTTGTTACAATCAAATTAGTCGATAACGGTTTCTCGAATAACTTCGTCAATGGTTGTCATGCCGGAGAAAATCTTGGTTAAGCCGGATTCACGCAGAGGACGCAAACCAGACTGCAGCGCGACGTCGCGAATCTTTTCCGTTGACGCGCCTTCGTTAATGATGTCTCGCAAACGGTCGTTCATCATCAACAACTCGTGAATGGCGGTACGTCCTTTCAAGCCGGAACCGTTGCACGTGTTGCAGCCGCGGCCGTGAAAGAATTTTTTACCAAGGATTTCATCGGGACCCAAGTCCAGCGAAACGAGCTGTTCCTGGCTGGGCATGGTTTCTTCTTTGCAGTCTACACAAATTCGTCGAACAAGTCGCTGACCCAAAACCGCTTCCAGAGTAGCGGTCAGCAGGAACGGCGGGATGCCCATATCTCGCAGACGCGTAATCGTACTCGGGGCGTCGTTGGTGTGAAGCGTACTAAAGACAAGGTGCCCTGTCAGAGAGGACTGAACGGCAATTTCCGCCGTTTCAAGGTCTCGAATTTCCCCGACCAGAATCTTGTCCGGGTCTTGTCGCAAAATGGAACGCAGACAGCGAGCGAACGTGTTGCCAATTGAGG
>JAZUMX010000253.1:0-6672 GCA_045603865.1 Thermoguttaceae bacterium | reverse complement strand
ATTAGCTACTAGCCATTAGCTTGGTTACTGGTAGTTCTTAGTGTTAATATTTTATGCTGGAATCCAAAATAGCAAAGCTAGGAGCTAGAAGCTAGAAGCTAATAGCTCTGTAGGGGAGGCAGTAGGTAGTAGGATTTAAATTCGCCGTAGGCGAAACACTATTGCCTACTTCCTCTTGCCTGTTGCCTAAATCACATCTGCCACAAGTAATACGCTTTGGGCGACGCGGCTTTGTTGACGACTTTTTTGACGTCCTCGACAACGTTAGGCTTGTCGCTTTGCTGGATTGAAAGCAGCATTTCTTTGAATGAAGCTTCCTTGACGTACTTAACAACCTGAGCGGATTTTGGGCTGATATGCGCCATCTCGCACGCTCGTTCGACGGCGTCGTCCAGGAATCCGATTTTATCTACCAATCCCAACTCGAGAGCCTGATTGGCGGAATAAACCTGACCCGTTGCCAGATCGTCCAGCTCTTGTGGATTTTCTGCGTATCGAGGACGTCCATTTTTAATAATATCCTTAAACCGGATAAATGAATCATCGACCAAATCCTGAAAAATCTTTCGATGTTCGTCTGTAAGCGGCATAAGTGGAGATCCCATTGCCTTATTGGGACCGCTTGTAATCGGGTCTTCAAAAACGCCCAGCTTTTTATTGAACAGTTCCGAGGCGTCGTATCGAGAAATAATAACGCCGATTGAACCCGTCCAGCCGGTCGGTTCCAGGAAAATGGAGTCTTTTTCATCGCCGACGCACATGGAAACGTAATACCCGCCGCTGCAAGCCATCGATCCCATGCTGACAACAATCGGCTTCTTTTCCCGGAGCTTATTGAGCCTGTTGAGAATGTAGTCTGACCCGGACACCGTTCCGCCAGGGGAGTCAACGCGCAAAACGACAGCTTTAACGTCTTTGTCGTCCATAGCGGCGTCGATGAAGTCTTTGTAATCCTCTCCCTCGTCAATCGTTCCGGTAATGCTGATGATGGCAATTTTCTTGGAACTCTCTTCATCGCCAGAGTAGAATTTCTCTTGAACGTTTTTTTTCGTTTCTTTGAAGGAATCAGACAGCAAACCAAAAAACGCCATGTTGCAGCTGAATGAAAACAACAGCATAATAGCCAGCATTATCAGAAGAAACGTTTTCCAAAATCCAGATTTTGCTGGAACGAGAATGAATCTGCTGACAGGAGGATATGTTTGCATTGGCGGAACGTTTGAATAAAATTCCGCATTCATGGGTTGATCCGTCGGATTGGAATTATTGTAATAATTTGTGCTCATGATAAAACAGGTTGCTAATGGTTAGTGAAGCTTGAGCGTCTAAAGGAAATAATATCTAAAGGAAATAATAGAGTGTCAACTCTAAGAGCGTTTTATGGCAAAGTTATACATTACCCTTTACAAATTTAGACAAGTAAATATTAGGATAATATAAACTTCCCATTAGTCCTATTTTAACTAAAAAAAGATTTTTGTAAATACTTTATTACTTGAATTGAGAATAGAATTGTAAAAATTTTGATTTTATGGTACAATATAGGGAGTAGGGAATAGGAAGTAGGGAGTAGGGAGTAGTTTTTAATTCGCCGCAGGCGAATTACTATTCCCTATTCCCCATTCCCTATTCCCTAATAAACTACTTAATTTTGTTTTTATAATCCGATCAAGGAGTGAACAGTGTATATATCAGCAACAACGCAGTGTTTTCCTAACGCATCGTTGAGCGAAGCGGTCGACGCGTTAGCTGAACAGGAGTTTGGCTATCTGGAGACGTTTATTTACGAACAGGGCGGGGCGATAAAACCTTCTGACGTCCTGAATCATTTTGACGAGGTGGCTGCGTTATTTCGAGGAATTACTCGTATGACCCCGTCGGTATTCAGTATTGACATCCCATCGGAACAGGATTTTAAAGCGCAATTCAAAGCGTGCTGTAAACTTGCGAAAATTAACGGAATCGTTTCTCTGGTGTTGCGCTCTTCTTTGTTGGGATTTCCGTTTAACGAAGAAATTGAACGTTTGGAATACGCCGTTGAAGAAGCGTTTACAGCAGGCTGCGTAGTTAGCGTTTTGACTGAAAAAGGACGCATTTCCGAAGATTTGCAGACAACGTTAGGGTTTTGCAACCGGATTCACGGTTTGACAGTCGCTCTGGATCCGAGTTACTATCTCGGCGAGGCGATGCAGTCCAAGATGATGGAGTCGATCTTGCCGTTTGTCAACCACGTTCGACTGAGAGATTCCAAGCCGGGCGTTTATCAAACCAAAGTTGGGCAGGGCGACTTTGAATTTGGGAAGCTGATTAATCAACTGGATAAAGTTGGTTATAAGCGTGCGTTAAGCATTGATATCGTTCCGCAGAAGGGCGCTGATCATCTTGTCGAATTGCGGAAAATGCGTATGCTCCTGGAAAGTTTTGTATTATAAACGAGAGGGAACAGGGAGATTAAGCTATTGGCTTCTAGCCGCTAGCTTCTAGCTTGGTTATTTTATTTTCAGACTTTATCTATTAACGCTGGGAACTACAAATGCACAAGCTAATGGCTAGTAGCTATTAGCTAGCAGCTTACAAACCACTCCCTACTCCCTATTCCCTACTCCCTATCCCCCATCCCCGCCCTCCGTAAACTACCCTCTATTATTTGTTTTTAAATATGATATAATTTGTATAGGCGAGTTCGATAAGCCCAGATATTAATTAAGGAATCTCCTTTTTGTTGTCAATTGTCGAACTTCAGTCGCCGGTATTGGTTTATCCCTTGAAACAATTATTCCCAAACGTAAATCATGAGTTTTGATTTTGGTTCGTTAAACAACAATAAGAAAAAATCGTCAACCACAAAAAGGACCAGCGCCAGCAAGACGCCGTCAAAGTCCTCAAGCAGAACGTCTTCAAGTAAAACTTCCAGCAGTCGTTCCACCAGACGAAGCCGAAGCAGCAATCCATTGAGCGGGCTGTTTAAGGGCAAGAATAAAAACTTGTTTACGTACGCCAGCATCATCGGCGGCTTTCTTATTCTTGTGTTAATTGCCGTTTTCTGTTTTAGCGGCGGTTCATCGTCAACTTCGTCGAATTCGCCCAAAAAGGATATAAGTTTCTATCACAACCAGGCGTACGATTATACTAACAATGGAGAATTCGAAAAAGCTATTGAGGCATACAAAAAAGCGTACGAGCTTGATCCTACCGACAGTTACGCCACAGACCAGATTTCGATTCTTTATCGAAACGAGTTTCACGATGTTGCCCAGGCAGAGTATTGGAAAAGCAAGAGCGATCAGGTTACAGCCAATAAAGTTGACGCCAGCCGCGGCGCGTCCAGAAAAGCATACGAGGAACGGGCTGAAAGATTGAAGAAAAAGCATGAAGCTCAAAACAGACGTTAACGAGATTTAACTTCAGTACATAAATGAAAATACTCCTTTTTGAAGACGACGGAATTCAACGTCTGTTTCCTGCAACTATCGGTCGCGCGGCGTTTACGCTCTCCTGCGGCGGATTCAACCTGATTCAGCTGCTGTCGTTAACCAATAACGAATTGTACGCTCAAACGCGAAAATACGTCGAACAGACAACTCTGCTCGACGTCAATCCGTATTTGCCAAACAAGGTCAAATTTGATTTCCCGATTATCGACGACCCCAACGAACCGATACTGTTAGTCAACGCAACGCTGGTTCCATCCATAAAATCCATTGAGATTTTGGAACAGATAATTCGCGACGGGCTCCCGACTGTGGTTTACAATCAGCCGTCCGACAATGCGGCAGCGCAAGTCCATCTTCAGGACAACGAAGCCGTTGAGCTGCTGGACGAACCCAAATCGGTCGTTGCCGCCGCCGTTGTAACAGCGCAGCAGGCGTGGTCGTTATTTGAGCGTAACTCATATCCTCAAACTATTCAAAACACGATTGCTAAATTGCGTATTCCCTCCAGCCCGTTCCAGCTGCCGATTTTTCAGCGTCCGCACGATTTGGTTTATTACCATCTCAACTGCTTTGCCGAGAATCAGAGTTATCGCTTGGTGCAGGGCGAATACAAAGAAATTCAAGACGGCGTGTTCGTCGCCCCGGAAGTCAAGCTGGGAGATTACCTGGTTGCCAATTCCTCCAACGGACCGATTATTATCGACCGCGGCGCGTCTGTCGGACCGTACTGTTATCTTCGCGGTCCGGTTTATATTGGACCTGACGCCAGAATTATTGAACATGCCGCAATCAAAGACCTTGTTGCCGTGGGAAGAACGACAAAAATAGGCGGAGAGGTAGAAGCGTCTACCGTCGAGCCGTACACCAACAAACAGCATCACGGATTTCTGGGACACTCCTACGTCGGCTCCTGGGTCAACCTCGGCGCGGGTACGTGCAACAGCGACCTGAAAAATACGTACGGAACCGTTGTCATGGAATACCCGGACGGGCGATATCAAACGAACATGCAGTTTCTCGGCTGCATAATCGGCGATTTCGCCAAGACGGCAATCAACACAAGTATTTTTACAGGGAAACTCGTCGGCGCGTGTTCCATGCTTTATGGCTACGTAACGCGCAACGTTCCCAGTTTCGTCAACTATGCCAGGGCTTTCGGACAGATTACGGAAGTTTCTCTGGACGTTTTAATCGCGACGCAAAGCCGCATGTTCGCCCGACGCAACATCGTTCAGCAGGAAGCGCATATCGAACTGTTGAAAGACATGTACGAACAGACCAAACACGAACGGCTCATGGCGAACGAGCCTTTGCAATTATGAGCATAAGCTTTTAGCTTCTAGCTACTAGCTTCTAGCTTGGTTTTTTCGTTTCAGGCTTTAAAAATTAACGCCGAGAACTACAAATGCACAAGCTAACAGCTAAGAGCTAATAGCTAACAGCTCAATACTCGCAACTCAAAACTATTGTAATCATCATGCCTATTTATAATTTTCATTGCGAATCCTGCAATGCGGACGTGGAACTCATCGTTCGCTCGACAGACAAGCCTGTTTGTCCCGAGTGCGGGTCAACAAAGCTGACTAAACAGATTACTGCGCCCAATTGTCATAAACCGTCTCACGGCTGCAAGCATGGGGAATGCGACCATTCTCACCATGGCGGCTGCTGCGGACACGGTGGAGGCTGCTGCTGTCATGGCTAAAAAGAAACAGGAAAAAAAGGGAACGCCCGAAGATCCTACGTTCAAAAACGTGACGGAAAACCGCCGCGCCCGGCATGATTTTGACATCACGTCGCAGCTGGAATGCGGAATTGTCCTGTGGGGAAGCGAGGTCAAAAGCCTCCGAACCGGACATTGCAATATTTCGGATTCCTATGCCAGAGTGAAAAACGGCGAACTGTGGCTTATCAACTGCGATATCCCGGAATACGATAAGGCTCACCAGTTTAATCATCAGCCCCGTCGAACCAGAAAACTGCTCGTTCATCAAAAGGAACTCAAAAAGCTGGACAAAGCCACACAATCGCCCGGTACAACGCTCATTCCGCTTCAGATTTACTTTACCCGCGGATACGCGAAAGTTAAACTCGGCGTCTGTATCGGGCGGCAAAAGCACGATAAACGTCAGGCGCTCAAAGATGCGGAAGCCAAACGCGACATTCGCACCATCATGAACAACCGATCGCAAAGAGGCAGTAGGCAATAGGCAGCAGCTAGCTACTAGCTGCTAGCCATTAGCTTGGGTATTGGCTCTTTTCGGCGTTAATTGTTATAGTTTGAATCAAAAATCACAAAGCTAGTAGCTAGAAGCTAGTAGCTAAAAGCTGACTCGCAACTCGCAACTCGCAACTAATAACCATGAAAAATAAAACCCTTATTTCAACGGAACCAATTTCTTCCGGAACCGGAATTACTCCTGTCGTTATTGGAGACGTTATTGACCAAACAACCCGTCTGTGGCAGGAAAAATGGGAAAAACTCATTTCTCGCACCAACTGGGAAAAGGGCAAATTGATTCAGGAATGGCGAACCGCTTTGATTGAACAGGGCGCGCCCGCAACTGCGTATTCAGATGAGACCTGGAGCCGTCAGGTTGGGGCGGTTACGCCGCAGCACGTTGGACGTCTTCGACGCGTCTACGAACGCTTTAACGACCTGTCGGCGGAATTCCCGCAGCTGTATTGGAGTCATTTTCAGGCGGCTCTGGACTGGGACGACGCTCAAACGTGGCTTCAGGACGCTGCGGATGGCAAGTGGTCTGTTTCCCAAATGAGAATGAAGCGTTGGGAAAGCCTCGGTTCTCCCGCCGATAAAAAGCCCAAAGAGACGGACGTTCATCCCTCTGATCTGGATGAAGACGTCAATCCCGACAACGACGAACCGAAAGGCAAAAAGGGAAAGGGACTGGACGATTCGGTCGATTCCTCCGAGGGCGAAGTCAAAGATTTTGACCCGAATTTCGGCGGCTCAGACGGACCGCTCAACGAAAAGCCGGACTTTGGCGACGAATCGGATATCCCGTTCCAGCCAGACCCGCTTCAACCGGACGGGGAATCCATGTTCGCGGCTCCTCAGACGCCTGTTGAACCCTGTCGTCCGTTTGAAGACATTCCCGACTTCCCCGACGATTTAACCAACGCTTTCGACGCGCTCAAGATCGCCATTCTCAATCATAAACTGGCAGGCTGGGAAGACGTTTCCTGCGACGACGTCTGCGCCGCCCTCAACGCCATG
>JAZUMX010000252.1:0-2994 GCA_045603865.1 Thermoguttaceae bacterium | reverse complement strand
GTTGTAGCTAAGTGTTGTCTTCCTAAGCCCGCTTGGCCCCCGACTTCTCAATGGACGCCGACGGGACGCGCACCGGGTACGACCTGGAAATAACCCGGGCGGTTCGAGACGCCGTTCGAATCCCGATTATCGCCAGCGGCGGCGCCGGATGCCCGCAGCACATGGCAGACGCCGTCAAACAAGCCCGCGTCGACGCCGTCCTGGCTGCCGGAATGTTCCATTTTGGTCAGTACACAATTAAAGAAACAAAGAAATATTTACAGGAACAAGGCGTTCCTGTCAGAATATAGATAGCTGCTAGCTATTAGTTCCTAGTTCCTAGCTTTGTGATTTTAGTTTCAGTCTTTAACTATTAACGTTTAGAACTACTGGTAACCAAGCTAATGGCTAGTAGCTAGGAGCTAAAAGCTTAATAAACAACTAACAACTCCTTACTCACTTTTCCCTATTAACAACCATGTCATCAGAACCCAGCAATATTCCTCCGTACGTTCGGAAAGACGAATACGAAATTGACCGATTGTTTCGCGCTCTGGTTAAATGCAAGGGCAGCGACTTGCACCTGAAAGTGGGGCGTCCTCCGATGCTTCGCGTCGCCGGGTCGCTTCAGGCTCTCAATCGCGGACCGATTGACGAAGACGAAATGGATCGAATCCTGTACGAGTTCATGAACGAGCGCAACCGCAAGATTCTTCAGGAAACCGGCGGGGCGGACTTCGCTCACATTGTCAAGGTGGACGATCTCATCTGGCGATTTCGTGTAAACATTCTCAACCAGATGGGTCGTCTGGGACTGGTCGCTCGAAAGGTCAACAACTCCATTCCGGTGTTTGAAAAGCTGTTTCTGCCTCAGATTCTGGAAGAGCTGTGCAAGTTCTCGCAAGGCATGATTCTTTTGGCGGGCATTACCGGTTCCGGAAAAAGTACGACCATCGCCTCCATGCTGGACTGGATCAACCATCGGTATAAAAAACACATTTTGACGCTCGAAGACCCGATTGAATTCACGTTTACGGAAGACAAATGCCTCATCAACCAGCGTGAAATCGGTCAGGACGTTATCGACTTCATGACCGGGATGAAGCATGCAGTTCGTGAAGATCCGGATATCATCCTCGTCGGTGAAATGCGAGACCGCGAAACGTTCGAAACGGCAATTCACGCCGCCGAAACAGGGCACCTTGTTTTCGGAACTATTCACGCCTCGACCGCGCCGTCGACCATCGGACGCATCCTCGACCTGTTCCCGCAAAACATGCACCGGGCGCCGCGTTCCGCGCTGGCGTTCAACCTGAAGGGGATTGTCGCCCAGAAGTTGCTCCCGTCCATCAAAGAGGGCGTTCAGCGCGTTCCGACGTGCGAGATCATGATGATTAACCCGACCATCCGCAAGCTGATTCTCGAAGGGGAAGACGAAAAACTCGCCGACGCGATTCGAATTGGCTACGAAGAAGGCATGCAGGACTTCACCAAAAGCCTCAAAGACCTCATCGACGCGGAACTCATCGACCGGGAAACCGCCATGGAAGTCGCCCCCAACAAAGAAGCCCTCAAAATGGCGATCAAAGGCATCGAAGTCAAAGCCCCGGGTATTTTGTAAGCTGCGAGCTATTAGCTGCTAGCTGTTAGCTTGTGTAGAGTTTGAATCAAAAACTACAAAGCTAGGAGCTAGTGGCTAGAAGCTAAAAGCTTAATTATTCCATACACATCATTCCTGACTCCCAATTATCCATGAAACGCATATTTATCCAATTGTTTTTTACGATTGCCGTTGTAACGTTTTTGTCGTTTTCGGCGTCGGCGTTGAACGCTGCTGGTATTATGGACGAGCTGAATAACGACGCTCAGGCGGAGGCTCCGGACGGCGGCGATCAGGCGGCGGAAACCCCTGTTGCCGAGGATGGCTCCGACCAGGCTGATGATCACGGCGCACCCATCGACGACAATCGCCAACCGGAGGAACAAAATCCTCAGACGGGCGCCGAAGCGGACGAAAACGCTCAGCCGGGCGAAAACGGCGAGAGTTCTCAACCGGCTGATGCGGATGCGGAAAATACGGGAGAAAACGGCGAAAACGAGAACGCCAATCCGGAGGATTCCGAGTCTCAGGAAGGAGAAAACGCCAAGCCGGAAGTTGACCTCAGCGCCGCTAAACATCCTGTCAAGCTCAAAAACGGCGGGTATTTCAGCATCGCGAAAATCCTGACCCTGCTGATTATCTATTTGCTTTGGGTGAAATCGACGGACTGGCTCAGCGCGGACGCCGTCCAGTTTAAAAAGGACTGGAAAAAGTGGAATGCGATTGCAGTCGGCGCGTTTGTCGCTGCGTTCGCCGTCGCTCTGCTGCTGCCCTGGTTCTGGGCGGGAGCCCCGCTGGTCGCGCTGGCGTATTTGATTCCCTTTATTCTATACGTCCGATATCGAAACGAAGACATGAACCCGGCGGACATGGTCTTTACTCGAGAGCATCTGCGCCATTTCTTCGCGGAAAGAATAAACAAAGTCGGCGTTAAGGTTGACCCGAAAGCAAAAGACAAGTTCACCACCGGCTGTGCGGCAAACCTGACGTCCTATACCAAAATAGAGCGTCAGCGGGAAATGCGCCGCATTCAGGCTCACGCTCACGAAGGGTTTATGGACGCCCGAAAACTGATTGCCGAGTTGATGACAAATCAGCCCGAGGCAACCATGCTGGATTTTGTCGCCAACGGCGTCAATGTCAAACATCTCCTCGACGGCGTCTGGCATCCGGGTGAGCCGCTGGAAAGAGAAACGACCGTTTCGGCTTTGGAAGCCCTGAAAATTCTGTGCGGCATGAACCCTCAAGACAGGCGTTCCAAGCAGTCTGGCGAGTGCGAGGTGGAGTTTACGTATCAGTTCGATTTCCCGGACGAGCGTTTGGCGATTCGTCAGATGCAGGAGCGTTACGACAAGCTTATGGAAGAGGACAACGACGAGAACTACGTTGAGCGCCGCAAGCTCAAGGAAGACCTA
>JAZUMX010000251.1:0-9869 GCA_045603865.1 Thermoguttaceae bacterium | reverse complement strand
TTGGCGCTGGATTCCGATTCGAAAACCAGACACGCAGCCGCTTCTGGTGCGGCGACCTCGTCTCGGGCGGCGCCAAACGGCCGGCACGCGCCTTGCGGGTCTGCGGCGTTGAGCGAACGACCTATCCAGGCGTAGCGAGACCAGTTAAAGTCGTCAATAAAGTTGCCAACGCCTCCAACAACCATGGCGTCAGCCGCGTCGCGCTGAATAACGTGAATCGCTTCAATTGCCGCCGCTATCGCTCCAGTATCGCCCAAAACCAACGTGTTGCTGGGACCTTGAAGGTCGTTGGCGATTCCTAAATGACAAGCGGACATGTTCGGCAAATATTTTAGCATCCAGAGGGGGAACAGGTTGTCCATGAAAGACGTTCCCCAGTATTTTTTCAGACTGGCGGCTTTTGACTCAACGTCTCCGTTCCCTTCAACCGCCATGCCTTTTAAGCAGGCGTCGGCAATGTCGCTTATAGAGGACATAATAAACGACGTTCCGAAATCAATCCCGACTCGTTCAGGACCAAGCTGTTGAGACAATTTATCTTCAGATTCTCCCTGCGCCTGTTTGAGCGCCAGGGCGCCAGCCGCCAAGCCAAGCTGAACGTCCCGACTCATTATTTTAATGTTTTTGCGAGGCTGAACGAACTCTTTTGCGGAAAAATCAGCAATATATCCAGCTATCGGAGCGGGCGGAACAGGCGACGCCGGATTTGCTATTTGAGCGTCCGGGGAATAAGAAGCGGCAACCTTTTCATAGGTATGAATTCCCGAGCGTCCTTCCAGCAAATTGTTCCAGAATGCATCTGAACCAATGCCAAGACTGCAAACAGGAGCCGCTCCTGTTACAACGACAGATTCGTAATTGTTCATAACGGTAAAAGTGTAAATGATTTATCGTTTAACGTTAACGATTTAAATTTCGTAAATTCGATAGGTTTTTGTCCTCAAGGCTCCGCCTTTTTCCAGCGACCCGCGAGACAAATGATTCGATTCTAAAACCCAGGAAAACTCCGCTTCATGAATCCCCCATTTTAACGCCAGGGGAACAAGTCCATTGAGCAAAACCAGCCCCAAACCAGAAAGCTGATATTCCGGCTCTACGTTTGTGCTGATAATGCGAATGGCTTTGATAGCGGATTTGTTTCTTAACAGGTGGAACCAGCCAAAGGGGAACAGACGCCCATGAATCTTTTTGATTCTGGGGTTGTAGTCTGGCAAACACAGGCTGACGCCGACGACTCGCCCGTCAATTTCCGCCGCCAGAGCCAGTTCCGGAACAAGCAGATGTTTAAGCCCTTCCGCCTCTTCTGCAACTTCTTCGTCTGAAAGCGGGACGAATCCCCATGTATTGGTCAGAGAGCTGTTGTACAGCCGCAGGAACGTGTGGACGTCTTCGAGGAAATGCGTTTGGTCCATCGGACGAATTTTGACGTTCAGTCTTTCCTGAATGGCGTCGGAAATGCCCAGGTACTTGGCGCGAACGTCCTGAAGCATGCTGACGTCTCCCCAGAATGCGTATAAGTCTTGTACTTTTTCGAACTTATAGCTTTTGACCAATTTCTCGTAATAGGGGAGATTGTAGGTCATCATAAACATCGGGCTGGAGTTGAAACCATCAATCAGCAAACCGAGTTCGTAATTCAACGATGGATTGCACGGACCGCGCATTTTTGATAACCCTTTATCTTTGAGATAGTTACGTGAGGTATCAAAAAGCGCTTTTGAAACGTCCATATCGTTAATGCATTCAAAAAAGCCGAAAAATCCAACGCCGTCGTTATATCGTTTTAAGTGTCCGTTATTGACAATGGCGGCAATACGCCCAACGGGTTCGCCGTCTTTGTAGGCAATAAATGGCTGAACCGTGTTATGAAGCCCAAAGGCGGACGGTTTGAATCCAAGAAGACCTTTTGCGCTATCCAGCAACGGAGGAATCCAATAGGAGTTCCGCGAATAAATCTTTTCCGCAAGAGTAAAAAACTCTTTTTGTTGCTTTGACGTAGTTACAGGTTGTACGGAAATGTTTGACATAATCTAACGTCTGGTCAGCCGCTGAAAATACAACAGCTGTATAAAAGGAGCGTATATTCTCAGTTATTTGCTGAGAATTGCAAAACAATTATTAGGGTATTGTGTATAGTATTTTTTTAAATTTTTTGGATACTATGGAGCGCCGCCGCGCTTTACGGCGTTTCCATTCTATATTATCGGATATTAAGGAAGATTTTCTGAGTCTAAGTTTATCGAATTTCACGAATTTTTTCCAGATTATCTACCCTGCATTTTCGGATTATTTTAAACAAATCAAAAATTTTTTTAAAAAAAGGGGTCTGCCCCCTTGAAATCTTTTTAAGAATCGTTAAAATACAGCTATGTTTTGAATCGAAGGAATTATTTAATTCAAAACAAAGCCATGCGGGTGTAGCTCAGTTGGTAGAGCACAACGTTGCCAACGTTGTTGTCGTGGGTTCAAGCCTCATCACCCGCTCTTTCAGAACGGTAAACTTTAACGTTTGCCGTTCTTTTTTTATGGGAAAAAATAGAGATTCTAAACTCTTCCCCCTTGTTTTTAACTCAGGAATATATTATATTATAGTTATGAATTGCGGGAACCGCAGGCAGGTCGTAAGTTTTTCTCGAAACCTGCCGCCCATAAAAGCAATTCCCCTGACATGATCGCTTTTTTACGACTGGTTCGATTCCCTGCCGTTTTTACCGTCCTCGCAGATTGCGCGATGGGGTTTTTGTTTACTTGCTCAAACCCGGGAGAAAAGGAATGGATCGCCTTTGCTCTGATTTGCGCTGCGTCAGTTTGCCTGTACTGGTTCGGGATGGCGGCAAACGACGTCGTAGACGCCGATCGGGATTCGCTTCATCCGGTTCGTTGTTTTCGTCCAATTCCCTCCGGTCAGATAAGCGCTGCGGGAGCAAAGCGAATCGCTTTTACCCTGCTGGCAATTGGAACGGTAATCGGAAGCGCCCTTGCCTGGTATTTTTCGGCAAGTTTAACCATCGCAGCGCTGGCGTGTTTGATTAGTTCGATAATCCTGTACGATTACGCCTTTAAGTCGCGCTGGTTTGCGCCGCTGATTATGGGATTGTGTCGGGCGTTCAACATCCTGTTCGCCATGAGCGTTTTTTATAATTCGGAAACGGTCGGCGGATCAGCGATCGCATGGGTTTTAGCCGCCTACTGTGTGTATATCACCGGAGTAACGTGGTTTTCCCGGTATGAAAATGCCGATGAAGAAAACGGCTGGGAGACGGAAGAAGAATCGGAATCCGGCGAACGCAAAGCGCCTCAAGCTCCATGGACGCCTGTTGCGTGGCTTTCCGCGCTGGTAATAGGGTTGGGAGTTCTGGCTCTTATGCCGTTGGCGGACGCGATTCCTTCGAAAATTCAATATCCGATTTTTTCTCAAGACCCGATTCGATGGCGAATGTTAATCGGCGTTTTGAGTTTGATGGTCACTTTCCGCGCGTTGCAAACGCTGCTGTTAAATAACCCCCGGGCAATCGGTCCAATTGTCGGCTATTGCCTGATGACTTTAATTGTTTTAGACGCCGTCGTCGTTTGCCTGGTTCAAAATCCGACTGCGTCAATTTGTATTGTCGGTTTGTTGATCCCGGCAATTGTATTAAATCGAATAACCTATATTACGTAAACTCAACGATATCGTACAGTTTTCGTTTATAGCCCCTTATAGTAATCGTGCTTCGCTGGAGACTTCTGCTGGGAACCTTTATCATCGGTCTGATTTGTTTTTTGGGCTGGTTGGACTGGTATTTCGAAAAGCAGTTTGGAATCGCCGGCATTGGGTTGCTTCCGCTGTTGATAGGGTTGCTAATACCATCGTGTGCAGAACTGATAACGTTATCTCGCCTCGCAAAAGCTCGTCCGCAGCGTTTACTGGTTTATCTTTGTACGCTGCTGATTGTAATAATGAGCTGGATTGCTCCAATAGTGCCGGGCTGGGCGGAAAGAGCCAGCAGTCCGAGAATGGTGTTTCTGTTACAGCATGCTAACTGCGGTTCGTGGGCGTTTGCAGCTCTGGGGTTATCTCTTATATTGGTGTTCATGATAGAAATTTGCCGCTTTAAGACTCCCGGCGTCTCGCTGATTCACGTTGCCGCGACGATGTTTATAATCGTCTACTTGGGAGCTCTGTCGGTGTTTTTGGTTCAAATTCGACTTTTTGGAGGTTTGGGCTATTTAGTAACATTCTTATTGACGGTTAAAATGGGCGACACCGGCGCGTATACCATTGGCCGATTATTTGGTCGAACGAAAATGGCTCCTGCGCTCAGTCCAGGCAAAACAATCGAGGGCGCCGTTGGAGCGCTGTTCTTCTCCTGCTTTACGTCCTGGTTGATGTTCTGTCAGGTTTTACCCAACTGGTCGGGCTCCTTCAAAAGTCTTCCGGATCTAACTGATCTAACTGCAGGAATTCCGTATGGTTGGCTGATTTTTGGGGTATTGATTGGATTTGTTGGCATGATTGGCGACCTGGCGGAATCCATGCTCAAGCGCGACGCTCAGCGGAAAGACTCCAGCGTCTGGATGCCGGGCTTTGGCGGCGTGTTGGATATTATGGACTCCATACTTCTCGCCGCTCCGGTTGCCTACGCGCTTTGGGCGTTTGGCGTTGTTGCGCCGTAAATTATTAGGAATGCGGAATTAGGAATTGTAATTCACATGAACGAACTTGAACAATATTGTTTATCGGTAGCTCAGGCGGCGCGGGAAGCGTCGCGAAAGATGGCGTTGGTTTCCGGAACGCAAAAGACGCAGTGGCTCAAAGCGTCCGCCGCCCGACTTCGAGCGGAAACGGAAACGCTCTTGGCGGCAAACAAACTCGACTTGGACGCCGCGCCCGGTTACGGGCTGACGTCTGCGATGATCGACCGCTTGACGCTTACTCCGCAGCGGATCGAAGGCATTGCTGTCGCGCTGGAAGAAGTGGCGGCTCTGCCCAACCCGGTTGGCGGAATCATTCATTCCACGATTCGTCCGAACGGGATTGAAGTTCAAAAAGTCCGCGTTCCGCTGGGCGTGATCTTCTTCATTTACGAGTCTCGTCCAAACGTAACTGCCGACGCTGCCGCTTTGTGCGTCAAGTCCGGCAACGCCGTTATTTTGCGCGGCGGGAAAGAGGCGATTCATTCCTCCCAGGCGATTGTCAATCTGCTTTGCGAAGAGGCGATTAAAGCCGGCTTGCCGGAAAACGCGATTCAGTTTGTCAACACGATTGACCGCGACGCTGTCGGGTATTTCCTCAAACTCAATCAGTACATCGACGTCTGCATTCCTCGCGGGGGAGAAAGCCTCATTCGCCGAGTTACCGCCGACGCCACCATGCCGGTTATCAAGCACTTCAACGGGAACTGTCACGTTTATATTGACAAGTCTGCCCCGGAAGACATGGCTGTCAAGATTCTGCTCAACGCCAAAACGCAGCGCATGGGCGTTTGCAACGCGGCGGAATCGCTGGTCGTACATCGCGGCTGCGCCGAACGCCTTCTGCCGATTCTGGCAAAAGCGCTGCAAGACAAAGGCGTCGAAATCCACGGCGACGAAACGACCGCCAAACTGTGTCAAAACATCGTTCCCGCTACGGAAGAAGATTACAAAACCGAATACCTCGGACCGAAAATCTCCTGTATCGTTGTCGACAGTATTGAAGACGCGATTGAACACATCAACAAGTACAGTTCCGGTCATACCGAGGCGATTGTAACGCAAGACCTCAACGCCGCTCGTCTGTTTACTCAGGCGATTGATTCCTCTGCGGTTATGGTCAACGCGTCGACTCGCTTTAACGACGGCGGCGAGTTCGGCTTGGGCGCTGAAATCGGCATCAGCACCGATAAACTTCATGCCCGCGGCCCCTGCGGTCCGGAAGAACTGACGACGTATAAGTACGTCGTTTACGGTGATGGACAGGTGAGGGAATAGGGAGTAGGGAATAGGGAATAGTTTAAGGATGGACAAACCTGAGAGCAATCCTGTCGAAACAACCGACGCTCGCGCGCCGTACGACGTTATTCGTCCGCACGAGTTGACGAACTACGCCCTGATGGAACTCAAGACGCTTTTGGAAAAGGCGGCTTTTGAACTGGGGCGGGATTGGAGTCAGCGGCTGCGGGACAGAATCGTTGTGTCCGTTGACCGCGTCGCGTCTCGACACTGGAAAGACGTCCGCGCCTGGATTGCTCCGTCGGAACCGCCGCAGAAACAAACCTGGTTCTCGCTCTCGTTTCAGTCGGACGCGCTGGGGGCGCAGGACGCGATTGTTTTCCCCGCCGCGATGCTGTCGAACATGTTTGACCGGTTAACCGGCGGTCAGGCGGAACCAACCGTGGACGGGGCGCTTTCCACGCCGCTGACGGCTCTGGAACAGCGGCTGCTGAACCGCATTGCCGAGTCGTTTTCCGCTCAATGGCAAAAGTCGTGGGAGAAGTTTCTGCCGTTAAACATCCAGTCTGTTACATCCTTTAAGCCGTTTAATTTAGAGGACGGCGACCCCTGCGCGATCTGCGAGTTTGTCGTCCGATGGTCTCAGACGAGCTTGTCGTTTTATCTGATTCTGCCGTATTACGCGGTCGCCGATTTGGAACGTCGGCTGGACAGAAGCCGTCTGGACTGGCTCAACGACTTTTCCGACCCGTCTCCGACCGTTCCCGCCGGCGTTCGTAAATCGAAAATTCGCCTGAGCGTTTTAATGGCGCGCTCGTCCATCACGGTTGAAGACTTGCTCCAGCTTTCCCCCGGCGACATCATCGCCACAGACCAGAGCGCCGATTCTCCGATTGAAGTCTATATTCAAGACAAACTCAAGTTCCTCGCCGCTCCCGGTCAGCTCCACGGTCAAAAGGCGATAGAGATTCTGTCATCGCCAGAGGACAATTAGCAAGGAGAAATCTCGGCGTCACGCTTGCGTCGGGGAGTGCGGCGCCCCCAGGCGCCGCCTTGTCCAAAGACCCGCTAATAAAGCTCTTTCGTAGCAGAAAATCATTCTGGGGGGCGGATATTATCCGCCGAAGATTTAAGCCGCAAAGAACGCAAAGAGCGCAAAGAAATGGAAGGCGGTAATGGAGTGAGCGTAGCGAACGGAATTACGCAGTTCGCCGAAGGCGAACAAAAAAGACGCGAAGTGTGCATACCAAACCGACGAAGTCGAAAACCTCCCTTGGATGTAGGTAAGTCCTCTTACCTACAACTTGACGGCTTTGCCGTCAAGAAAAAGCAGCGTCCGTTTCGTTCGTCGGCGTTTGCGTTAATCCTGGCTATTTCGATTAATGTCGTTAAGAATGGCAATTGCGTCCTGACAGCCTAAATCAGCGGCGCGATACAAAAGCTCTACGCCTTTTTGACGCTCTTCCTGGGACGGTTCATGACCGTTGGCGCCTATGAGCAGATCCGCCGCCCGAAAGATCATTGCAAAAGCGCTGTTTAATTCAATTCCCCGGTCAATCCAGAGCTGCATTTTTTCAGAGTCGTTTCCAAATTCTACCCACGATATAAGAATCAGATGGTTGCAGGCATGAATATTCCCTTTGTCAGCGGCTTGCTTTAACCAATCCATTGCTTCTTCCAGGAGTTCTTTTTTTCTGTTTTGATCTGTTTCTTTAACCGAGTTGTCATAAGCCATACCGCCTAAAAACATCATTGCCATCGTTTGACCGGATTTCGCCGCTTTGCGAATCAGTTCAATTCCGTCCTGTTTATCCTGCGGGTTGTCGCTCATATACAATGTTTTACCAGCGTCAGCCATGTCATACGCATCGCCGGATTGAGCCGCTTTGCGAAAGAGGGGAATTGATAAATTGGAACAAATGGTCTCGCTATCCAGATTATGATCCAATACATTCTGGTATGTATTCAAAGTAGACCCAGAGCAAAAACTGGAACTCATAACGTCTGCAAGCGCAAGAGTTGAATGAGGTGCGTCTTCTCTTTCCAGCCGCCGGAGATAGTATTTATTCCGAAAGAGACTAATCGTCTCATTTTCATCGTAATTACACTCTCCGGCAGAAAGGGGGACGACTCCCGACTTGATTTTTTCAATTTTCAAAGCATTGGCGCACGACATCGCATAATAGCGTTTGGATTTCTCAACGTCGCGCTCGACGCCAGTTCCTTTTTCGTAAAGCGCCGTCAGGATCGAATATTCTTTATTGTCCTCCAATATTTTTACGCCTTTTTCAACGTCCTGTTTGACCCCTTTGCCTAAAATGTAACATAAACCAAGATATCTGTTGGCTGAGCATACGTCCATTTCAACCGCTTTTTGAAGATACGGAAACGCCTGTTCAAAATTTTCCGTTCCATCGGGGTTGTAACAGGTGAATTTGAAACGCTGCAAAAACGCGGCTGGGATGCTGCGGTTTAACGCCTCTTTATTAATTTCAAGCGCTTTTTCATCTTCATCGGACTGCCAATAATTTTCAGCAAGGATGTCGAACGCAACTTCGCTTCCGCACTCTTTCGCTTTGAGCCAATGCTCGCGGACTTTTGCCTTGTCCTGAGAAGCGCCGGAGCATTCCATTTGATAATGCCACGCGACAGCGGCTGCCAAATCGCCGATATTTACGTAATAATCAAGGTTAAGTAATAAATCGTTCATCTCTTCTGGATAATACGCTGTAACGAAGGCGCCTTTCCATTGACGCTTGAAAGACTTCCAAACGATTGGCGTATGCGTGGTTCCATGCCCCCATTTTGAATAATTGTTTGAACACAAGTAATAGTATGCGTCTTTGTTCTTTTTTTCGGAACTGATTTTCTGTTTTTTCTTCTCTGTCAGACACTCTTCAATGTATTTTTCTGATGTCGCTAAAACGTTCTTTTTCAACTCGAGCGTCTCGGGCGATTTTTCCGGGCTTGTGAGCGCGCTGGATGCATATAAATAGTATGCCTGCGGGATTCCGGATTCAGCGGCGCGTTTTATATACTCCGTATTTCTGGTTTTAGCCAATTCGGTATTTTCTTTCGTAAAAAGAACGGCATAGAATTGTGCAAGAGGATCTCCACCGCGGGCGGCAAGGTCCAGGTAAATATCAAATAACCGAATATTTTTTTCCGTCCCAATTCCTTTAAGATGCAAATACGCCAACGCCAGGAGCGCGGCGGAATTGCCTCTTTTTGACAATTGCTCTATAGTCAGATACAGTTTTAGTCTTTGTGACTCGGAATCGATTATATCCTCACGATACATCGAAATCGCTGCATATATAAATGTTCCGTTATTGCCTATTGATAAATCCAGGAGCATATCCAACAGGCTGGAATATCGTTTTTGAGCGATTCTTTTATCGTTATCAGAGTTTTGATTGCAATGATAAAAATAAGACGTCATCAGCAAAATAACTTTATTAATTTTTGCATCTTGCGTCAAAATTAACGATAAATTGAAGTTGTCCAGCAAGTCGTCAACCTGTTTCATTACATCTTGATTGCCCATGCCCAGCAAAAACGCCAAAGATGTAATCAATGTAGAATAGTCTTCTTTCTGTTGACTTAATCGCGTTACTAATTGACGCAGCAGTTCTATCGATTTCTGCTCATTTTTTTCAAAACCGATTCCAAAGTAATATGCTATTGCCAGCTTTTGGATAGCTGTTGCGTTCCCGGAATCGGCGACAGACTGCAATAGCGCTTTGCCCTTTTCGACGTCCTTTTCCGTTCCCAGCCCTTCCAGATATCCAAACGCCAGGTAAATTTTAGCATCTTCAAATCCTGCATCCGCCGACTTTTTAAAACATTCAAACGCGGTCTTGTCGTCGTTCTTATCGACTGCCTTGTTCCCCAACTTATACCAGGCTTCTGCCGACCCCGCTTCCGCCGCGACTTTGAGCCATTTTTCCTCTGCG
>JAZUMX010000250.1:0-1784 GCA_045603865.1 Thermoguttaceae bacterium | reverse complement strand
CTGTCTTTTCTCGATTCCATCGCTCAGTTTTCCCCCTCAATCCCTCTCTATGTGAAAGAAAAAGCAAGGTTGTGTAATAATTCTGTAATACCTTGAGAAAAATGGTCTGTAAACTCTATAGAAATCGGGAAATGACCGTATACTTACAGTAGCGAACTGCGAGAATTGAGTAGCGAGAAAAGCCTTGCCCAAATCCTATTCCCTACTCCCCTATCCCTATTCCCTAAAAACAGCTATGTCCACTCAAGAGATTACCAAACCGTTTGAATTGTCGCCCGTTCAACAGGCGTCTTCCGGCATAACGACGGAAGAGCTTGTCAATGCGATAACCCACGGCGTCGGCGCGATCGGGTCGATAGTCGCCCTGGTCGTTTTGATCCTTCGGGCGTGTCATTGCGCGCCGGAAGACGCCGTCATTCCAGCTGTAATCGGCTTTTCGGTTTTCGGCGCGAGCATGTTTATATTGTATACAATCTCGGGCGTCTACCACGCGATTACTTCAGAGAAATTAAAAGCGCAGTTTAAGGTTCTCGACCACTGCGCCATTTACCTGCTCATTTCCGGGTCGTATACTGCATTCGCCCTGACGCTGATGCCTAACTGGATCGGCTGGACGATTTTCGGCGTCAACTGGGCGCTGGCTTTGACGGGTATATTCATCTACGCCGTTTTGCAGAACCATTCCAAGTACATTTCCATGACGCTGTACCTGCTCATGGGCTGGATGATTATTTTTGCCGTCAGACCGCTGATTGAAGCCGCGCCCGCGCCGGTAATCCGATTCCTGGTTTACGGCGGGCTGTCGTACACCGCTGGCTGCTATTTTTACCTGAAAAAGAACTGCGCCTGGTCGCACCCGGTCTGGCACCTGTTCGTCCTCGCCGGCTCGTTCTTCCACTTTATCGCGGCGTACATAATTTACTAAGAAGAAATCGTCGCGAACCATGAGAGCTGGGAATCTTCTGGGAATTCTCTGGGAATTCTCTGGGAGTCTTCCCAGCAGTTCTCAGATTTCTCCCAGCAACTCCCAGAATTCTCTCAGCATTCCCCTTCTCGCAACTCGCTACTCGCAACTCACTTTTCTTCACCTGCTTGTCAAATTCAAATTATATAGTATAATACTCGACTTAAGTGCGCCGGTATTTACAATAACGAATAACGGACGGGAACCATTTTTTAGTATTTTGCGCGCGCTGCCGTCCGCTGCTCGTTGATGGAGGAGTTATATGAAGACTATCAGGATTGCGGACGCCACGCTGCGTATGGCCGCCGTCAGCGCTGATAACGCGCTGGGTTTCAAGGAGAAAATCGAAATCGTCAGACAATTAAATCGACTTCACGTCGACGTGATTGAAACGGCGCTTTTGCGAAACGGCAAATCCGACGTCCTATTCCTACATAGCGCAGCCTCCATTGTAGATGGGATTTTGTCGTGTCCGGTTCTTTTGGACGAATCCGCCATTACGGCAACGTGGGACGCCGTCAAGGTCGCCCAGCGTCCGCGGTTGAACCTCTTAGCCCCGGTTTCGACGGTTCAGATGGAATACCAGCTTCATCAGAAGCCGGCGGCGGCTCTGGAATCCATCGGGAAGATGACGCGTCTGGCGAAACAGCTCGGCGCTCAGGTGGAAGTGTCGCTCATGGACGCCACCCGGGCGGAACAGGAGTTCCTCGTTATGGCGGCTCAGGCGGCGGTTGACAACGGCGCGGACGTCGTTACGGTTTGCGACACCGCCGGGACGATGTTCCCGCCTCAGTTCGTCCGGTTTATTGCGGATCTGGTC
>JAZUMX010000249.1:0-1899 GCA_045603865.1 Thermoguttaceae bacterium | reverse complement strand
CAGAGGTTTCAATTGTGTACAGAGGTTTTGAGACGTCTGCCGCCACATCGTCTGACGCCTGATTCGGCTCTAACATGCTGGTTTGAGGCGCTGGCGCCGGTACCGGTACAGGAACAGGTTCAGGTATTGGCGGTGGGCTTTGCGCTTGAACGCTGTCTGATTCAATGGAAATCTCCGCTTCCATCCTGTCGTTCATGAAAACCAGCCCCTTTACCTTTTGCGCGACTGCGCGTTTTCCGGAATCGTTTTCTACGATTGTTTCCGGCGTAACCACTCCATTTAACGCCAATTGCTTCAATTCCGCGCTGGAAAACGGACCTTGTTTTTCGTTGGTTGTCGTGTAGTAATGCCAAATGGACATGTCAGCGGTTCCTTTGTTAAAGCTCCAAATCTGAAATCCAAGATAATAAACGTCCTATTTATATAGACGATACCAATAAGAAGAAATAAATAGCAAAAAGAAAAAAACAATAAAAACAGTTTTTGCATTTTGGGTAAAGCGGATCGTAATGTGTTTATTTATATATTGATAGGCGAATATTATTTGCAAACGAAGTACTCGATCTGGAAAGGTTTTCGTCTGGGAAAGAGATTGCAAGCGGGGCGTTGGACAAGGCGGCGATGGCGG
Organism: Thermoguttaceae bacterium; assembly: GCA_045603865.1. Classification (GTDB taxonomy): domain Bacteria; phylum Planctomycetota; class Planctomycetia; order Pirellulales; family Thermoguttaceae; genus RUG11551. The sequence continues at coordinate 1,271 of JAZUMX010000249.1, read as the reverse complement.
ATCTAAAGTTTAACGGTAAACAATGCGTAAATCAAAAGTATTCCTAAAACCAACATTGCAATGCCAAACAAAAAAGCGAAGCAGCCTACTGTAATGTCTTCAGCATCGCGGGCAGTGAATTCCCACTTTGGCTTTTTCGGTTTTTCTTCTTCAATTTTAACCTTGACTTCCCAATGGTGTTTTATCATCTTATTTACCTCCTATCTGTATTAACGAAAAATCTTTAAAAAAAGTAATAGAGTTTTTAGATTTTTGGAAATGAATCGCCAATTGTTTCTTTGCGTTCTTTGCGTGAGACTTCATCGGCTCGTCTAACGCTGGCGTAACTCCTCACTCCTAACTAATTCAGCGCCTCGCCGCCCTATTGCTTTTCTTTTTAGATTCTGGTAGAATTGTTTTCATGATGAAAAAGATACGATTATTCTGCCGGATGTTGGTTGCAGCCGCCGTCTTGACAAGCGCGGCGTTTGCTGAACGAGTTGAACCGCTGGTTGACGTCTATTCCAGCGCGATTGAACCGGGAAAGACCCTGACGATTCCCGTTCCCGCTCAAACGCTAAAACGGATTATTCAAAGTCAAAGCGGCGCCAGTCCGACGTCCGACGGCGCAGCGACGCTGCGGCTGAAATTGTCGGTTGTCAACCCGAAAAGCTCGTGGACGCTTTTGGCATCGCCCAAAATCCGCTTGGAAAACGGCGCGAATCAATACGAGGTCTTGCCGTTTACTCAGGGAAAGCCCAACCTCGGACCGATGCCGTCCGGGGCGGAGCTGGAACTGACGTTTGAACTGGACGACAAATTCGATTCCAATCAGGATTCCCAACTGGTCATTCCCAACGGGGTCTACAGCTGGAGCGCTCCAACGGGCGAGTACGTCCTGAACGTCTATTCCGGATTCAAACTGCAGGCGGAATTCACAGTTGACAAACTCAATCGTTTGTACAGAATTAAAGTGAATGCGGTTCCTGAAATGAACCGTTTCGTATGGACAGTCCCCGCCGATGATGAGCAATCTCCTCTCGTAACTCGCAACTCGCAACTCGCAACTTTTCCGACCGTTCAGGTTGAGACGTCCCAGGGCAAGCTCAAGCGGCGGTTCCCGGAATTCGCAGACGGTCGAAAGGAGTTTGACGTTCTTTTAGACGCCTACGTCGACGGACAGCCGGAGCCGACTCGTGTAACAGTTCACGTCAAAGGGAATGTGAACCCGCTTCCCGTCCCGCTGGCGCCGGGAGAGCGGCTGGTGGGGCTGTGCTTCTACGGAAGCGACA
>JAZUMX010000248.1:0-9803 GCA_045603865.1 Thermoguttaceae bacterium | reverse complement strand
ACTTAGCTACAACTCCTTGGCTCACAGAACGACATGGCTACGATCCGACTTAAGAATCCAGGTATTGTCTTCCCCGGCGGCGATAATTTCGTCTTCTTTGGTTGTCGGAACGAAGTTGCCGCAAATGGTTGCTTTGACGTTGTTTCCCATGAACTTTTGAGAGTAAACGTTCCAGACCGGGTTGAATGAATAAACGTCTCCGTTGGTAACGACGACGAACTGACATGGCATGTTCGCCTTGATTTTCCCGGCGGAAACCTGATCGAAGTCGCCGGAGATGGGCGGCCAGCCCTTTTTGTCGTAATCTTTGTTCCAGAGATAGGACGCTCCGGAATACGTTGAGGCGATAAGCGTACTTCTGGAATCGTCGTTAGTAATAACGCCAGTCGAAATCGCTTTGACGTTGTTTCCGTTTGGTCCGGACAGAACAACCGCTTTGCCGGTTTCAATCGTCTTTTGAGCGTCGAGAATATACAACGCCTTTTTGTCCAGGCTGATAATCGCCAGACAATCTTTGCCATTGCCGTCGTTGTCGAATGCGGCAATCTGATGACCTTTTTCGTAGAACCCCATCAGACGAACGCTTTTCTGACCGTCAAAGAGGCGAATTTCACCCGTGGAGTCAAGCCACGCAACGCCGAACGTTCCGCCTGCCATGTTGTGACAGGCATTCTCTGCCGCAAAAGCGGGAAGAGTAAATACAAGCGCTAAAAGCAGCGCAGCAATTGTATGTTTCATTATAATAATCCTCGTATTGATGAAGAGTGCATAGTTCTTAGTGCATAGTTCTTAGTACGCAAAGCGCCATTTCTAGGCGCTACGCACTATGCACTATGCACTATGCACTAGCGCTTAAACCCTAGTTCAAAGTGAAAGATTGAGTTTCCGCGTCGAACAGAACGACTTTGCTTTCGCGATGGGAGATAACGCCCATGCTCAACGGCGCCTGAACGCGAACGGCGGTTTGGATGTCGCTGAACGGCTTTTCGCGCGTCTTGACGCAATCGAGCAGGTTCTTCCACAGTTTGCTCGTGTCGCCCATGCCAGCCCACTGAATGCGAATTTCTTCTTTGCCTTTGGCGAACGGGACGATTCGAATGCCGGAGTTGCCTTTGCCGAGTTCTTCCCAGATGATAATGCCGTCGGTTCCGCGAATCATGGTGTTGGACGGAACGTGGTTAGACAGCGAGTTGCACATGACAATCGAGGGACCGTCTTCGTAGTCTGCGATGATGTTGCACTGATCCGGGACTTCGCGGTTGTACTGGAACGTTCCGCCGCCGCCGAAAACGCGCGTCGGGTAATCCAGACCCAAAACGCAAAAGACCGGCGTGAACATGTGCACCAGCAAGTCGGTAGACGGCCCGCCGGCATAGTCCCACCACAGACGCCACTGGAAGAACCGTGACACGGAGAACGGGACTTTGGGCGCGTCGCCGAGGAATCGTTCCCAGTTCAGATCCGGACCCGGTTTGGCGTTGGGATCTGGAATGGTCATGCGTTCGCCCCAGTCGCCGCGGCGGAAATAGCTCAGCTGAACGTGAACCGGTTTGCCGATAATCCCTTCCTGAATCATCTTCGCAATCTTCGGGAAGTTGTCGTCTGCCATGTACTGAGTTCCAACCTGAACGAGTCGTTTGTTCTTTTCAGCCGCTTCTTCCACCTTCTTCGCCATTTCGAACTGAGACCAGTGCGTCAACGGCTTTTCGCAGTAAACGTCTTTGCCGGCGTTGAGGGCGTCGATTGCCAGCGGAGCGTGAAGACGGTCCGGCGCGGCAATGCAGACGACGTCAACATCGGCGTTTGCGAGCAGGTTTTCGTGTTCGGGATACATCTTGCAATTGCCCAGATTTCTGGACGCCGCTTCCATACGCGGTCGATAGACGTCGCAAACAGCAACGGGTTCTACCAGCCCTTGCTTCTGGAAGTTCTTGATAATGCCCTGATGCGCGCCGCTTCGTCCGCCAACGCCGATAAACCCGACGCCAATGCGGTCGTTTGCGCCAGCCGCGGAGGCGGGAATGACGTCAATACACGGAATAGTTGCCGCCGCTGCAATAGCGGACGTCTTCAAAAAATCTCGTCTGGTTGTCATGAATAATCTCTCCTGAAATATACGAGGGAAACAAATAAATCTTTCTAATAATTTAAGCGGGATGTGGTTATGCTGTCAACGCTCCCCCTTTATATGTTTATAATTGTACCCTGTTCGAAAATGAATTGCAAGGGGGAAAACATTTAAATTTCAACAATGGTGAAAATTGAAAGTTGAGAGCGTATCAGAAGGGAGACTTTAAGTAAAAAGGGAAGAATGAGGACGCTGCGAGAAGACAACTCCAATTATTAAAAAAACCTTTGAGAGGGGGGCTCTCAAAGGTTGTAAAGAACTCTGTCAGCGGCTTCCTGACATGCAGGACTGCCATCTGTACTCAATTATTATGACGGGTTTTCCGAAGGGTATCTTCCTCTCAATGGACAATTTGTATAGGGGCAGGTATCGCAATTAATCACCTTGAGGTCATGAGGATGCCAGATTGCATTATAAGCCGCCTGGGGATCCTCTCCCAGCTGAGCGGCTTTTTCAGCGGCTGCTTGAGCTTGTTGTTTTTGTCCCTCTTCATACTCATGATTGTTAAGAAAATCATTATAGGCGTTTTCAGCTTCTTCGTCGGTTCCATTATTTTCAAAAACCTTAATGCGTTCTCTTGCGGCGTCATTTTCGCGGCGGCGTTCATCATGTTTAACCCGACCCTGAAAACCGATCGAATCAAAGGGAAGCGCCTGTCCCCAGTTTAACATGTTGCGAACTCTCCAATCAGGCGGAAGAGATGTAGACCCCAACGGCTGCAAGCCAGCGTTGCTTCCACAAATAATGTGATCAGGAGAAAAAAGTTTTGTAAAAATGAATTTCTGACCAGTCTCTGAATCTGTTACATAAACAAACAAACGGACGGATTTCTTGATATTAGGCGTTTTGCCAAATAAAGGGAAAAGAGGGGTTCCGTCATTTCCATAAAGGTATGAGTCAATTGAAATTGAAGTGGGATTAACTCGTTGATCAACAGTCAAATGAACGGCTTCGCCGGGTTTAACAACTGTTGTTTTTCTGACCAAACCGCACATGCCGTCAAGCGACGAAGCAGGCGCCTCAAAACGGGAAAGGAAGGTAAAACTGTTTGCGATTGATTGTCCGCGAAATTTCCTGCTTGTAATCCCGTCGTTAAATTCAACGTTAAATTCCAAACGACATTCAGGATCAACCAGCAAAACGGTGTCTTTGTTGCAAACCCAAATAATAAAAGTTGAGTAATTGGGATCAAATATCAATCGTTCCGGAAGCAACAGATTTGGTCGTCTGTCAACGACTTTTTTAGTAATAATTGCCAATACGATTGCAGAAATCAAAGTCAAAACAAACCAATGAATCATCAACAGAAAGAAACTGATCTGTTTATCTTCGGCATTGCCCCACAAGGATAAAACTGCGCTTCTGATAGCGTTGTCTGCATGTTCGTTGGAGTTTAAGAATACGGAGTAAATGCATGTAAACAACCCGGTAATCATTAACAGAAGAAACAGATAACGCAAACACAATACAATTCCGTTGCAATGGAACAGCCACAATCCCCAGGAGTCAAGCCAGCCTTTTCCTGGTCCCAGAAAACGAATGTTATAGGCGCGTCGGAACAATTCGCTTTTGCGATTCTGTTTGGCTATCTTTTCCCATTCTTCTTTTGTCGTGCAGTGCGTTGCGTCAACGCCTTCATACCATTTAAAAAACCATTCGCATTTAATCGGAGCCTTGTCAGGTTTCGGACGGTTTTTATTTAGAATGCGAAATATCCAGGCGCATGGAATGCAAATAAAAAGATAATACAAAAGATCCTGAAACGATTGCCATTTATTCTTGCTAAAAACGCTTGTAAAGAACGAAACGAAGTCTACGACCTGCTTCCAGTTGGCGATAAATGTTACAACAATAAATGCAACAAGCAGGATGACAATGCTTCTGTTCCATTCAGTAAATATCTGAAAAAAACTCGAAATGCTGCAGACAGACAAATCGTCTTTGGGAATGTCAGTCAATCCCGTTGCCATGGCTGACGTTGTCAGACAAATAAATAATAATGAAAATGACGCAACGAGTCTTTTAGCAAGATTTTTCATTTTGAGTTACGTAAAATTTGTTCAGGTTTTTCGGAAAGTATACGCCAATTGCGGCATGCGATCGGGAAAATTGAATCCTCGCTGGAATAAAGGCGCGCGCCTTGTCGCCAGCGAGGTTGCCGCGTTTTAAACTATCTGAAAATGAGGAAGAACGCTTTGCGTCCACTCGCTTAAAATCTGTTCCGGATATCGTGTAACATTCTGAACAATTGCAATGAAAATACTGCGATTTTACAAGGCGTATTCGCTTTTACGCAAATCTTCTTTACGCAAATCCTTCAAAACAGAAACTCTGTGATACCCTTCAGGTTCATGAATAAACTCGCGATTTACGATATATCCTTCCTCAATAAAGCTCTTATAGCTGGCATAGTTTTTGGGAGAAACAATAGCTCCGACAAAGCTGATTTTTCGGTCTTTCAAGATGTCCTGTACATCTATCAAAAGCGCTTTTTGATAATTGTTGTCGCGTTGCGTCGGCTCAACAATAACCAGTTCAATGTAAGCGCGGCTATTCTGAAAAACGCGTTTATTGTCATTAGACGCAGACGTATCGTCAAAATACTCATTTAATGGCTGCGGTCTGAATGACACGATGATGTATGCAACCAATTTATCTTTCTTGAAAATTCCTCGAACAAAGGGTGAGGAGTTCTGTTTTTGGGACGAACTGTCTTTTGAAGTCTTGAAATATTGGCTAAACTCTTCAAACGTTTTAATTCCGTTGTCAATAAGCAGCAATTCCTGCTGTTGATTGACAATATTTGTTTCCACTACATTGGCGCGCATGTCAAAAGCCTGCTTTGCATCGGACTCGTTGCAATATCGAATGGAGGGAGCAAAATAAACAACATGGAACGGATCGACTTTTCCATTGTTCTTAAATTTATTATGGCGAAACTTAAGCCACTGTTCTTCAAGTTCAATAATATTGTGAAAATACCCTCTTCTTTGAGCGTGTTCCATTGTGTATTCACGAATAATGGCATTTCGTGCAACCAGAAGAAATCTGTAACCAAACAAATCGTCGAAAGACTCTATGCCAATGACTCTTTTTCGAACGAGAACAATAAAGACCTCAAAAAAAGAAAGGTAATTGGAAACAAGAGCGTAGTCCTTTCTGCACAACTGCCTTAAGTCTCTTTCGATATCGTCTAAGGTTGTGTCTTCTGCAGAGCAGGGCTTGTAATGTCTCAACGCAAACGCTCTGTCACATAAATTGTAAATTTTTTCAAAGCGTTTTTTGCTGATATATTTATTGCCAAGAGTAGTTAAAAACTCCCCTTCTTTAAATTTGTAATCTCTTCTCTCTTGATGAGAATAGTACCACCACGTACCGGCAAAACTGAACGTAAGCATCAAAACGCTCAGAGCGGTAATAAAGCCTTCATGCCGATAAATGGCATCAAATTTGAGGGTTTCCTCTCTGTTGTCGTCAGGAGCAGATGCAGCAGCGTTATTTGGTAATGCGTTTTGATTGCCAACAGTCTCTAAAGCATCAGACCTTAAATGGTCTGGGGTAAAATCCCATAATGGGAAATAAGACGCTAACAAAAATGAAATAACGAGAAGCGCAACTGCAATAAAGAAACAAAGCGGAAAAATGCAAAGCTCTCTTCTAAAGTCCTCGGATTTAAAGTATTTGGCGTCCATGATTTTAAACTAGATAAAAGAAGAAATAAAAATCCTCTTATACAAAGATTTTCAAAAGGACAAAACCTTGTACAAAAGGAAACGCGTTTGAACCCTTATTATGTGTATAACAGGCATCGTATTCAAAAGCATCCAATATCTTTTGAACGTCTCTGGTTGTTGCAAAATGAATTTTCAACATGAGAATCTCGCTGTCTGTTAACAAAAATGTTGATTTTTTATATTGCTACAATATAAAACTTTATTTTTTATTATGAACTAAAAAACGTTTCTGTCAAGAGGTCGATATAATAATTTTAAAAAAACAATAAAAAAAAGCCCTTTGAGAGGGTTACTCTCAAAGGGCGTAAATAACTCGGCGGCGCCTACTCTCGCACTTGCAGGACTACCATCGGCTCGAAAAGCTTAACTACTGAGGTCGGGATGGGATCAGGTGTGACCTTTTCAATTAGCCGCCGCGATTTGTTGAAAGTCCAGTTAAGAACTTCCAACAATATATTTTGTTAGGTAAATAGGCTCTCTCAAGAGCGTTTAATACATGCGATCAAGTTTTCGTCCGTTAGTACTGGTTAGCTGAACCCATTACTGAGCTTACACATCCAGCCTATCAACCTCATCGTCTTTAAGGGGACTTAAACGAAACCTTATCTCCGAGCTGGCTTCACGCTTATATGCTTTCAGCGTTTATCCAATCCGTTCTTAGCTACCCAGCCGTGCTACTAGCGTAACAACTGGAACACCAGAGGAACGTCCAATTAAATCCTTTCGTACTAAATTTGATTCTCGTCAAGTTTCGCGCGCCCACACCAGATAGGGACCGACCTGTCTCACGACGGTCTGAACCCAGCTCACGTACCACTTTAATTGGCGAACAGCCAAACCCTTGGGAGCTTCTCCACCCCCAGGATGTGATGAGCCGACATCGAGGTGCCAAACCGCTGCGCCGCTGTGAACGCTCGGCAGCGATAAGCCTGTTATCCCCGGAGTACCTTTTATCTGATGAGCGATAACCCTTCCATACGGGATTACCGGATCACTAAGACCTGCTTTCGCACCTGCTCGACTTATCTGTCTCGCAGTTAAGCATCCTTCTACCTTTACGCTCGACTTCCGATTGCCAACCGGAATGAGGATACCTTTGCACTCCTCCGTTACTCTTTAGGAGGAGACCGCCCCAGTCAAACTGCCCAACTGAATCTGTCCGCCGCCTGGATTCACAGGTCTCGGCGTTAGAACTTAAGTGTATAAAGGGTGGTATTTCAACGTTGGCTCCCCTGCAGCCGGAGCTGCAAGATCGACGCCTCCCACCTATCCTACGCATTATGCGCTCGAGCACAAAATCAGCCTACAGTAAAGGTTCACGGGGTCTTTCCGTCTTGGTGCGGGTACGTGGCATCTTCACCACGACTACAATTTCACCGGGTCACTGGTTGAGACAGCGCTTCAGTCATTACGCCTTTCATGCAGGTCGGAACTTGCCCGACAAGGAACTTCGCTACCTTAGGACTCTCAAGGTTAGAGCCGCCGTTTACTGGGGCTTCGGTCGGGAGCTTCTCTTGCGATCACCCACTTCCTTAACCTACCAGCACCGGGCAGGCGTCAGACGGCATACATCCACTTACGTGTTAGCGCCGTCCTGTGTTTTTGATAAACAGTTGCTGAAGCCGATTTACTGTGGCCTGTTGCCAGGCGCCCCTTATTGCGAACGTACGGGGCCATTTTGCAGAGTTCCTTAACCAGTGGTCTCCCGAGCGCCAGAGACTTCTCATCTCGCCTACCTGTGTCAGTTTTAGTACGGTTGACAATACTTATTTTAGAAACTTTTCTTGAATGTCTCGCTTGGGACTATTGAATCAACGTCCTTGTCCCTACAAATCGAATTATAGAGCGGATTTTCCTGTCTCCCATCTTTCTGCAAGGCGAGGGTCACTTCTAACCGACCCCTCCCATTTAAGCCATCGTCCTTCCATCAAATTATTGCCAGCGCAGGAATATTGACCTGCTACCCATCGTCTACGCCTTTCGGCCTCGACTAAGGAACCGGCTAACCCTGGGCGGATTTACCTTCCCCAGGAAACCTTAGGCTTTCGGCGTGCAGGATTCTCACCTGCATTATCGTTACTCATTCCGGCATAATCACCTGTTAAGCCCCCCACCACTCCTTACGGTATGGCCTGTATCTGCTTAACAGCGCTCTCCTACCAAACTATTACTAGTTTCCGCAGCTTCGGTATTATACTTACTCCCGTTCATTATCGGCGCAGAATTGCTCGACCAGTAAGCTATTACGCACTTTTTAAATGGTGGCTGCTTCTAAGCCAACATCCTGGTTGTCTCCGCAATTCAACTTCCTTAGTGACTAAGCATAATTCTGGGACCTTAGCTGACGATCTGGGTTGTTTCCCTCTTGACCCTGGAGCTTATCCCCCAGGGACTGACTCCCGCGATAAATATTGTGGTATTCGGAGTTTGGTTCAGTAAGGTACGCGGGGAAGCGCCCTTATCCAATTCAGTATCTCTACCCCCACAACAGAGTGGCGCGAGGCTAGCCCTAGAACTATTTCGGAGAGAACGAGATATCTCCCAGTTTGATTAGACTTTCACTCCTCCGCACAAGTCATCCCCTCGGTTTTCAACCCAAGTGGGTTCGGTCCTCCACGAGGTATAACCCTCGCTTCAACCTGCTCATGCGTAGATCACTGGGGTTCGCGTCTACAGCAAACGACTATACGCCCTATTAAGACTCGGTTTCCCTAAGGCTCCGTTCCGTAAAAACTTAACCAGGCCGTTCACCATAACTCGCCGGATCATTATGCAAAAGGCACGCAGTCACGCGTTAAATCGCGCTCCTACCGCTTGTAAGCACATGGTTTCAGGTTCATTTAACTCCGCTAGCAGCGGTTCTTTTCATCTTTCAATCGCCCTACTATGCACTATCGGTCATCAGAGAGTATTTAGCCTTGCGGGATGGGCCCCGCAGATTCAATCCAGGTTCCACGTGACTGGACCTACTCAGGAACAGAGATTAAACGTTTCAGATTTCACTTACGGGACTGTCACCCTCTGTGGTCAACCTTTCCATACTGTTCTGCTATCGTACTACGTTTAGTATTCTCTGCCCTACTACCCCAGAAGAGAAACTCCTCCGGTTTGGGCTGATTCCCGTTCGCTCGCCGCTACTGAGGAAATCGATTTTTCTTTCTTTTCCAGCAGGTACTTAGATGTTTCAGTTCCCTGCGTTAGCCTCACATAACCTATGTATTCAGTTATGGATAATTCAGGAATCCCGGGGTCATAACTTGTTTGCCAGCTCACCCAGGCTTATCGCAGACTTCCACGCCCTTCATCGCCTTCTGATGCCAAGACATCCTCCATGCGCTCTTAGTAACTTGATCACATGAATTAAACTCTCTTGTGGAGAGAACTTAATTCTTCTCGTCGCTCGTATCTCGAACTTTCGTTCGATTTACAAAATGTTATAAAATCAGCACATTTCTGATTCGTTGCATTTGCAACTATCTTGAAATTGTATCGTAGACTACCAAGCTGACGCTTGATATTCTACAGATGCCTATCTACCTAACCAAATTTTCAATGAACATTTTGCCGTCGAAGGGGGGATAACCCGTTCATTCGACTGACAAGGGGGAAGTATAGCAGAAAATGAAGAATCGTCAATGGGGTAAAGAGACTTTTTTTGGGAAAATTTTAAAAATTTTTTGGGCGGCGAGGCGCCGCTCCCGACCCGCGCTGCCGCGCGCTTGCCAAAACCCGCTCCCGTTGGTCGCTTGACCTGCGAAAAGACGCTCGGTTGAACCCGGTTCGCGGCAGTCTCTGCCGCAACAGAACCCGCCGGGATGTGTGCATACCCATACGACGAAGCGGAAAACCTCCCGCGGGTGGACTCCGCCCTCGGAGTCCTTCTTGACGGCAAAGCCGTCAAGCCTTTTCCTGTTGCGGATTTCATCCGCGATCCAGTAAGG
>JAZUMX010000247.1:0-2382 GCA_045603865.1 Thermoguttaceae bacterium | reverse complement strand
TCACCTGATACCAGCGCGACGACGGTTCCACCTGCGATTCGTCGTAGACGTACCGAACAACAATCGGCGAGACCTTTCGGGGCGTCTTTTCCATGACGTCTTTTGCGCTGGGCGCTTTGGGAATCTGCGCCAAAGCCGGATCGACGACAGCGAGTTTTTCCACCTCGGATCGAGAAGCCCAGATGTAAATCAAACCGTCGTGAACAGGAACCGAGTTTGCCTTGTCGGTGGAAAGAGAAACGGGTTCGCCGGTAATTCGTTCCGCACGCAGCGCCGGGCAGGACAGGGCGACGCGTTGGGCTTTATCGACCGAACCCGTATAGAGAACAAGAACCGCCTCGTCGGAACCGTCTGTTACAAACGCGAGGGCTTTGTTTTCGCTCAGTCCGTCGACGGGAACGTCGCCGATGTAACGGAACCCGGACAGGACGCGAATCATCTGAGCGTATCCGACAAACGAGCGCATAGGGGAACACGACTTGTCCATCATGCCGAAATTAGAGTCGCGTTCGTCGTAATACGGATAGACAAACGGGAAGTACCGCTCAATGCCGACGGACTTGGCAACGACGGCTTTCATGACGATGTCGCCGGCGGAGACTTTGTCTTCCCGGCTGTCGGCGCGGTCTTTACCCCGTTTCCACGGTCTGCCGCATTCGGTAATCCACATCGGAACCGGGCGGATAGAATCGCCGTTGATTTTCTCAGCAAATCGGGCGTAAATAGAGCGCATGGCTTCCGCCCGGGCGTAGGTGTGATAGCTGAAAACGTCACAGTAAGAGTGGACGTCGTTGGCTTGCGCGGTATCGAGCCATTCCTGATTATAAACCGCAACGCAGGAGCCTAGAACGGGCTTGTTCATGCCCAGCTTGGACAGAGTCCACGACATCGTTTTGAGAATCGGCGCGTACTGGTCAGCAGGGACGTCGCCGCCAAAGGAGATGTCCGGTTCGTTCCAGACTTCCAAGCCCCCCCACGTTGACGACCATTCCGGGTACAGCGCAGACCACAGTTCCGCCATCGCGTTGAAGTTCTCCGGATACCGGGCGCGTTTGCCCGTCCAGGCGGGGGCGTCGTGAAACATTTCCAGAACTTCGACGTCATTGGCTTTGCAGAGCTTTCGATAAGAGTCGTAGCCGCGGTATCCGTCCGGATTGACGGGAACGCCAGGACCGTTCTGAATTTCCGTCCAGCTGAGCCGGTCGCGAATCATGACAATCCCGGAACGCCGGGCGATTTTGACCAACTCTTCCCGCCGATTCCCATCTTTATTGACCAGCCACGACATCGCCGCGTCGATACAGAAAAACGGATCTCGCTTTTGCAGCGTTTGAGCGTCGTGAGTACAAAACGGCGGGAGCGACGCGATTCCAAAACGCTCGGCTTGCTTCTGCCCGTCCTCCGCCTTACTGGTTGTTACAACGAGTTCAAAAAATCCCTGCGGCAGCGTAAACTCCGCGCTTCCGTTTTGAATTGTCCCGCGGGAAACCGGGTTCCCGTCCGTATCGACGATTTCAAAGTCTGCGACCGGAGCTGGCGCCGTTGCGCCGTTGTCGATATATTCCAGTTCAACGACAGCTTTCTGCCCGGGCTGAACGAACAGTTCCGTTGGACGCTTTATCTGCCAACCGGCAAACGCAGCGGCAGAAGCTGTTACAAGGACGACAAAACAGAGCAGAGGGATTATTCGTTTGGCATTCATGGTTTTAGCGTCTTGTGAATAGTACGCAGCAATATCGTAACGCATTTTGCGTCAACTCATCACTTCAAATTTCTGACCCATCGTCAGCATTCCCACGGACCGTAAACGGCTTTGACCGTCATGGACTCGTCGTTGGCGGTGAGATAGTAAACCTTGAACCTCGCGCCGCCGTCGAAGACTTTGACGACCACGTGTCCGCCGATCTTGACGATTTCTTTCGCCCACGGCTGAGCGTTTATCTCTGCCTCGTCGCGGGACTGGTAAATCGTCGGGCAGATGAGCCGGTCGCCGTCGTACAACTCTCGCGAAAGCATAATCGGGACGGTTTTCTTGTTGACATGAGCGCGATCCCAGACGTTGTTAATGTAAACTTTTGCCTGAACTTCTTTGACAAACTCCGGACGCATGGCGTCGATGTACCCGTGATGATTTGCCTTGCAGACGCTGACTTTGCCCGTCGTGCGCCCAACGATCCCTTCCAGACCGACGTCCGCGCCGTCGTTGTCGAGAACCGTCCCGCTGATGTCGCCGCCGGAAAAGAATCGAAATTTCCCGTACGATACCCGAATCGCGATGCTGAACAGGTTCTCGTTCGCTCCCTTCTTGTTGTTGTGCGGATACTTCACAAACAGATTCTCGGTCGGAACCTGAACGTCCGGGTTGAACTCGTCTTCCGGCTT
>JAZUMX010000246.1:0-3741 GCA_045603865.1 Thermoguttaceae bacterium | reverse complement strand
GCAATCGTTCACGCTGGGTTTGACGCCGAGCCGGGGTCAAACAAGGCGAAGTACAACGTTCGCGGAAACGAAATGTTCGAGCAGACCTGTCGAGAGCTTCACGTTCCGTTTATCCGCAACACGTCGCTGGTTGTTGCGTTTTCAGACGAAGAACTGCCTAACCTTCAAAAGCTGTACGACCGAGGCATTCAAAACGGCGTAAAAGGACTGAGAATCATCAATCGAGACGAGCTTCGCGCATTGGAGCCAAACGTCAGTAAAGAAGCCGTTGCGGCTCTGCTGGCGCCGACTGGCGGAATTTGCTGTCCGTACGATCTCACGTTCAGAACGGCGGAAAACGCAGCGGCGAACGGCGTGAAATTCCTCTTTAACAAACCCGTCAAAACGGTCAAACCGGAAGACGGATTCTGGACGCTTGTAACAGAAGACGGCGAAACGTTCCAGACGCGCGCGATTGTCAACGCCTCGGGCGTCAGTTCCGCGTTTCTGAACAATCAGGTCAGCGCGACCAAGTACAACATCCAGCCCCGCCGCGGCGAATACGTCATGCTCGACAAGTCCGAAAAGGACTGCTTCAAGGCGACGATGTTTCAGTGTCCCGGCCCTATGGGTAAAGGCGTTCTCGTTTCTCCCACGGTAGACGGCACGATTATCGTCGGCCCGACAAGCGAAGACATCGACTCCCCGGACGCAACGGAAACGACCGCGTTTGGCTTGGATAAAATGCGACGTCTTTCCACCCGCATTTGGACGGAGATTCCGTTCCGCAAAGCGATTACGACTTTCAGCGGCATTCGGGCGCACGAAACGACCAAACACGATTTCGTTCTCGGAGAAGCGCCGGACGCGCCGGGCTTTTTCAACGCGTTGGGCGTAGAATCCCCCGGTTTGACGTCCGCCCCGGCTATTGGCGTAGATTTGGCGCAGGAAGTTGCGACTAAACTCGGCGCGAAGAAAAAGGAAACCGTATCAGACGACGTCAGTGATTGGCCCTGCGTTCGCGAGCTTTCCCCGGACGAACTCAATAAACTCATCGAGAAAGACCCGCGTTACGGACGCATTATTTGCCGGTGCGAAACGATCAGCGAAGCGGAAATTCGCGCCAGCATCCGCTGCCGGGTTGGCGCGACGACAATCGACGGCATTAAACGCCGAACTCGCGCCACGATGGGCCGATGTCAAGGCGGATTCTGCACCCCGCGTCTGATTGAGATTTTAGCGGACGAGTTGGGCGTCCCGCAGGAACAGATTACAAAAGCCGGCGGAGAGTCTCTGATGGTTCTTTCCCGTCTTTTCCCGGAGGATAAATAATATGAATCAGGAAATTGATGTATTGGTTATCGGAGCTGGACCGGCAGGACTTGCCGCGGCGGCGGCGGCTCGAGAAGCGGGCTGCGAAAACGTGTTGATTCTCGAACGCGACGACGCCCCCGGCGGTATTCTTCAGCAGTGCATTCACCCCGGATTCGGCTTGCACCGGTTCAAGGAAGAACTCACCGGGCCGGAATACGCCCAGCGGTTTATCGACCGCGTCAAGGAATTGAACATCCCAATTCAATGCCGCACGATGGTTTTGGATGTAACAGAAAATCGTCAGGTTACAGCCGTCAGTCCGGAACATGGCGTTCAAGTCTTTAGCGCCAAGGCGATTGTCCTGGCGATGGGATGTCGGGAACGAACCCGCGGCGCGCTGATGATTCCCGGAACGCGCCCGGCTGGCGTCTATTCCGCCGGAACCGCTCAGCGGCTGGTCAATATGGAAGGACTCATGCCCGGCAAACGCGTCGTCATTTTAGGGTCGGGCGACATCGGCTTGATTATGGCTCGCCGCATGACCTTTGAAGGCGCGAAAGTTCTGGCGTGCGTCGAATTGATGCCCTATTCCAGCGGTCTGAAACGAAACATCGCGCAATGCCTTAACGATTTCGACATCCCGCTGCTGTTAAGTCACACGGTAACGGAAATCCGCGGGAAAGAACGCGTCGAAGGCGTTACCGTTGCTGCGGTTGACGAAAAACGCCGTCCCATTCCCGGTACGGAACAGTACTTTGAATGCGATACGCTGCTGCTGTCCGTCGGCTTGATTCCGGAAAACGAGCTTTCGCTCAAAGCCAACATTCCGCTTTCGCCTGTTACAAGCGGTCCGACGGTTGACGATTCCATGCAGACGGAAATTCCCGGCATTTTCTCTTGCGGCAACGTCCTTCACGTTCACGATTTGGTAGACTACGTCAGTCTGGAATCGGAAACGGCAGGCAGAGAAGCGGCTCGATTTGCGGCGCAAACGACTCAGGAAACGCCGACGTACACCCTCGTCAAAGACGGGTTCGGCGTTCGCGGCTGCGTTCCTCAGCGGATTCGCAGCAAGGGCGCGGAAGACAAAGTCGCCATTTCGTTCCGTCCCGGAGACGTGTATCGAAAAGCGACCTGGCAGATTCGCGCCGGAGAAAATATCCTGCTTAAACGACGCGCCATGATTTTGACGCCTGGCGAATCTCAGCGGGTGGAATTGCCCCGAGAACAGTTTGTCGGCGTTGACGAGGTTACAGTAGAAGTTGTGTTGGAGGAAAAGAAATGATTTGCATCGGCTGCCCAATGGGCTGTGAACTGACCGTAACAAAAAACGAAAACGGCGAATTGGTAGTTGAGGGAGCGACCTGTGCCCGCGGAAAAGCCTACGGCATTCAGGAAGCGATTGCCCCGGAACGCACCGTTACAGCGTTGGTTGCCGTCGAAGGCAAACGACGCCCCTTAAGCGTCAAAACCGCTCAACCGATTCCGAAGGGAAAGATCTTTGACGCTCTGGAAAGCCTGCAAACCGTCCGGGCGAAAAGTCCCGTCAAAATCGGCGACGTCGTTCTTCCCAACGTCTGCGACACCGGCGTCGACGTCGTCGCAACGGAAAACCTGTAATCGCCGTTTCCTTTGATTTCGTAAAAGACGCTGTCAAACGGCTAATTTAGAAAAATTGCACGGACAGGGAGGCGCGTCTTGCCTCCCTCCGCGATCTGGCGGTTCTGAACGGCTGTTCTGCGGCGGCGCTATTTTTTCTTCTGGAAAGGCTTCTCAAACCATATCTTAGCTGATTTCTTGATAAAAACTCTATCCAAAATTGAGCTTCATGGGAAAAATTGTCTTTCAGTTCAAGAAAAAAAGACTTTTTTTAAGAAA
Organism: Thermoguttaceae bacterium; assembly: GCA_045603865.1. Classification (GTDB taxonomy): domain Bacteria; phylum Planctomycetota; class Planctomycetia; order Pirellulales; family Thermoguttaceae; genus RUG11551. The sequence continues at coordinate 570 of JAZUMX010000246.1, read as the reverse complement.
TTTGTTCTTATAGACTTGTTTGGAAGTAAACAATTGGTATAATTAATAAAGTGGAATATTTTAAACCTCGGGATGCAAAGCTTCTGCAACGCTTACCGCTAACCATTCCCTTTAACCGTCAAGCGATATAAAATGAATCAAAACGAAAAATGGTATTTTGCCAGAAATAAAGACACAATCGGTCCGGTAACCCTTGCGGATATGCGCTCCATGTTGCAGCGCGGAGATATCAAGGCGACCGATTTGGTGTATCACGAATTGCTCGGACAATGGACGCCAGCGGGTAAGGTGGCGCTGTTGCAAGACGCGCTGACCGCTGCGCCGCCAATTGCCGGTCCGCCGCTGACGATTAAAACGTCTCAGGCGAGAAACAGCGCCCCTAATAAAAACTTCGCGCCGCCGGCTGGTCACATGGTTATGCGAAACGCTAACGCGCCGGAACCCGCAGCGGGGGCTGTAGATAACTTCAATCAGCCAGATCGGGCGGAACCGGCTAAACACGATTCTGCCAAGGCGGAACCGGCGGCGGGAGCGGGAACGCTCTTTGACGTCTCCGGGTCCATTTCCGAT
>JAZUMX010000245.1:0-1802 GCA_045603865.1 Thermoguttaceae bacterium | reverse complement strand
TTTTCTCGCAACTCGCTACTCGCAACTCGCAACTCGGGAGAGAAATACTCCCTCAGTGCGTCTCTCTGCTGAGCGTTTAGCCAGTCCAAAACAGGATTGATTAATATCAGGGCGTCGAATTCGTTGAGGCTTTCCGACGAGGTCGGGAACGATTCCAAAGCGCAGGAATCCTCTTTGACGTATTCTTTGGATGCGTTTTGTAACACAACGGACAGCTTGACCATGCCCGTCCGCGCCAGGAGGTTTCGCAGATAGCGGAACTCCCAGTTCGGCGCCCCCGAAACGAGCAGAACCCGAATCTGTCGTTCTTCCGCCTCCGCCTGACGAGTAACCGCGTTATCCGCCTGAATAAACTCGTCGTCCCGGTTGACGATTTTCAGCGTGTACTCGTACTCGCCCGGCTCCGGCGGAACGACCTTAAACGATTGTTCCGCAACAAATTGCGGCGATGGAACCTTGATTTCAATCGAACCTGCGACCTTCGGATTAGAAGACCGTAGGTTGCAGGTTTGAATCAGTTCAACCTTGACAGTTTTTCCCTGCAAGCCGTCGGCGCGAAGTTGGAATTCCAGCTCGTTTTCGTGTCCGGCAAAGAGAACAGAGTCCAGCTTGACGTTTTCTATAGCAGCGTTGGGAATCGGCTTGTCCTGTCCGAGCGCCAAAGCGAAAACCTTCGGATTGATGCCGGACTGACGCTGATTGTTAAGGACTTGTTCTGAATCCGGAGCTGGCTGACCGACCGCTGCGCCGTCAGAAAGGATAAACGCAGCAGAAAACGTCTGACGGTCAATTTGGGAACTCAACGTTTCGACGCTGTGCGCCAGCGCGCCTTTCGGGTCGGACGTTAAAGCGTCTGCCGAACGCTGTTCTAACGCCGATTTCCAGTCCACAGCGCTGGTAATTTCCGCAACCGCGTCCGGGGAGCTGAACGAACTTTCAAACAGACGATAATTCTGTAACAGCTTTTCCAGAGAGTCTGTATTCTTATCCACCCATTGAACCATCGCCTGTTTTCTGGTTTGAGCGTCGCCGGACTGCTGCGGCAGATTCATGCTTTGCGAATCGTCCACCAGAAAGAGAATCGACGGCTTGACCCAAACGACAGGCTTAAACGCCGCCTGAATCGTCATGACACACAAAATCGCGCTCGCCGCAATAAAGCAAATCCAGCCCCAACGCCGTTCCCGCTGCGAATACCGGCTCGGCTTTCGCCCGAAACGCCAAAACAGCGTTACAAGGACGACCAGTCCCGCAATCGCCAATACTCTCGATAACCAAGTCGTTCCGGGTTTGTATTCAATTGTCGAACTCGTTGACGGGGTGGAAAGGGAAACCTTCGCAACTCTGTCCAGCAGCGGCACCCATAAATCGCTCATCGACCAGGCGGACTGCGTCCCGTCTACGGCAGACGAAAAGACCCAGACGCCGTCGCGGGAAAGGAGTGTCGAGCTGTCGGAAAAAGCCGAAGACCAGCCGTCAGTCGATTCGTAAACGCTGTTAACCAGCGACGGGAACGGAACAGGCGTTCCAGCCAGCGGTTCAAAGTCCGGCGTCTGCCACAGCAGACTGCGAGGATTGAGCGTTTCATACGGTCGCGCCGTTTTGGACGGTTCCCCAGCCAGCGGCGGCAACACGTCTTTTAACAGTTGGCGTGACGAGTCGTCCAAACAATGCGGGGCGAAAATCCAAACTGGGCGGCGTTCCGTCCCCCGATTTTCTACGACTTTCGCCAGCCATTGCGGAACGCTGTGAACTCCGTGCAGAATCAAGACGTCGGCGATTTGAGCCGATGTCGGATTGGC
>JAZUMX010000244.1:0-1502 GCA_045603865.1 Thermoguttaceae bacterium | reverse complement strand
CTTTGACTGGGTCGTTCCTGAAGACTTGCAGAAGCACCCGGTTATTATCGGCGGCAAGCCGTCAGATACGGAAGTTTACGGCGATTTCCTGCCGGAAATGGATTTGATTAACAAGGCGTTTCTGGAAGTCATGTCTGAAGGCGACCGCGATGGACGAATCTTTACCTTCCCGATTCCGACGTACAACATTACCAAGGACTTCAACTGGGATTCCGAAAACGCCAAACTGCTCTTCTCCGTTACGGGCAAATACGGTCTGCCGTACTTCCAGAACTTCATCAATTCTGATCTTCACCCCGGCGACGTCCGCTCAATGTGCTGCCGCTTGCAAATGGACATGCGCGAACTTCGCAACAAGACCGGCGGGCTTTTCGGCGCAGGCGAACAGACCGGCTCAATTGGCGTTGTTACAATCAACATGCCGCGCTTGGGCTACCTCAGCAAAGACGAAAACGAATTCATGGCGCGTCTGGATTACCTGATGGACCTGGCGAAGGAATCGCTGGAAATCAAGCGTAAGGTTGTAGCTAAACACCTCAAGGGAGAACTGCTTCCGTACACTCAGGTTTATCTGCCCAGCCTCGACCATCACTTCAGCACAATCGGTCTGGTCGGCATGAACGAAGCCTGCCTCAACTTCCTCGGCTGCTCCATCTGCGACCCCGAAGGTATGGAATTCGCCCTGCGCGTTCTTCACCACATGAAGAAAAAGATTGCCGACATGCAGGAAGAAACCGGGCACATTTACAACCTCGAAGCCACTCCGGCGGAAGGCACCTCGTTCCGTCTGGCGAAGATCGACCGCAAAAAGTACCCGGACATCATCTGCGCCGGCGACACGAACCCGTACTACACCAACTCGACTCAGTTGCCGGTTGGCTACACCTCAGACCTGTTTGAAGCCCTTGACCTTCAAGCCCCGCTTCAACAGGAATACACTGGCGGAACCGTGTTCCACGCCTTTATCGGCGAACGAATCGACGATCCCGATCTGGTCGCGTCCCTTGTCAAACGAATCGCGACGAATTATCATATCCCCTACTTCACTTTAACCCCCTCGTTTAGCATCTGCCCTGTCCACGGATACATTCCCGGCGAGCACAAGTGCTGTCCGTTGGCGAAAGATTAGTCTATAGTTTTATGCGTCATAAACTTAAAGCGCTCAGTTGAGCGTCAGGGGTTCTTTCGCCTCGTCAATCGACATGGACTGCGTTTTACAGTTTATGATGTATAAATTACTGTTACTCGTTTAATTACTTGTTTCCCCTTTTTACCCTCATTTTTTTAAGGAGCGCTTGATGTCAGTTTGTGGAGAAAAAACGGAAGTTTATTCACGCGTTTGTGGTTATTTTCGACCGGTTTCCAATTGGAATAAAGGCAAAAAAGAAGAGTTCAAGGATCGTCAGACGTTCCAGGTAACAAAACCGCAGACGTGCAGCTGCGTTTCGCAGTCGAAGGAATCCAACACTGCGACCTGCTAGTTGTCCGTTTTTCCCTTTGAT
>JAZUMX010000243.1:0-1556 GCA_045603865.1 Thermoguttaceae bacterium | reverse complement strand
TCCCGTCCATAGAATCAACTTTGTTTTCGTCATTCTGACCGCGGCAACGATTGCCGTTGCAGCCAGAACCGTCGGGGCGCTGATTGTCTCGTCGCTGATGGTCTTGCCCGTCGCGTGCGCGTTACAGATTGCAAAGAGTTTCCGGTCGACGGTTTGGCTGTCGATCGCTTTCTCCGTCCTGTTTATGATCTCCGGACTGGCAATCTCTTGTTGTTCCTACGCCAAACCCGGCGGAGCCATCGCCCTGACCGGCGTTGCCGCGCTGGTTGCAATACTGGTAGTTAAAGCGGTTGTGAAACGATAACGCTATCAGAAATTAAAGTAAATAAACGGATTGTATCCGCCTTTGACGACGTATGCAACGGCGATAATAAAGACGAAGCAAAACAGCAGAACGTAAAGCGAGCTGTAAACGAACTGTCCAACCGGGTTTTTAATCTGGTCGCCTTTGCTGACTAGCCACGGAACGATCGGGTAGCTGAACAGGACGGCAAAGAGATAGAAGTATCTCGTTTCGTGCCAGTGGAAATACGCCAGGTCGTCAAACAGAGGAGCGCCGCTCATGCCAAACATGGTTTGAAGGTACGAGCTGGTCAGCGCCAGACTGTTGGCGGTTTTACCTGCCATGACAGCCTGATTGGCGTCAAATCCCGCCTTGAACAGAACCCAGCCGACAACGACAATCAGCATCGCATAAACGTATTTCAGCGGGACAAACCACGGGGACGTCAGCCGTTTCTCGAAACCGGCGCTTTTCTCGAAAACCAGAAAGACGAAAAACAGCAGACCCCACAAAACAAACGCCCAGTCCGCGCCGTGCCACAAGCCCGTCAGCGCCCAAACGACAAACAGGTTGAGTATCAGCCGCGGCTTGGAAACCCGGTTTCCGCCCAGCGGGATATAAACGTAATCGCGGAAGAAGCTGCTCAACGACATGTGCCATCGACGCCAGAATTCTGTAATGGACGTCGAAACGTACGGGTAATTGAAGTTCTCCAGAAAATGGAATCCAAACATGCGCCCCAAGCCAATCGCCATGTCGGAATAGCCGGAGAAGTCGTAATAAATCTGGAACGTGTACGCCAGCGCGCCCATCCACGCCATTGTTACAGACAACTCGCCAGCGGGAAGTTTGAACGCCGCATCGGCGACAATGCCCATCGAGTTGGCGATCAACATCTTTTTGCCAAGCCCAACGATGAACCGGCAAACGCCGTCGGAAAAGTCGTCAAACGTGGATTTGCGGTTGTGGATCTGGTCGGCAATGGTTTCATAACGAACAATCGGGCCGGCAATCAGCTGAGGAAAAAACGCAATGTACAACCCCACGTTGAGCGGGTTCTTCTGCGCCTGACCTTTGCCGCGATAGATGTCGACGACATAGGAAATCGCCTGGAACGTAAAGAACGAAATCCCGATCGGCAGCATGATTTTGGGTATCGGAATATAGCTTCCCGTAAAGTAATTGATGTTTCCCAAGATAAACATCCAGTACTTGAAATAGGCGAGGATGCCCAGGTTGACGCCCAGCATCGCAACGATAATCGCAATCGCAG
>JAZUMX010000242.1:0-6543 GCA_045603865.1 Thermoguttaceae bacterium | reverse complement strand
AGTAATTATTGTTATTATCAGGCAAATCGTTGTCAAGGTTGGTTCCCAGCATAACCCACTGTCCGTTGGCGGCTGTGAGCATTGCTGCCATGGTATCGTATCCCTGCGGATTTACCTTGCTTCCAATAGTTGTTGCGTTCTGACCAACCAACTGGGAAGCCAAAGGATCCGTACTGCGGATATAGATTCGGAACGAGTCGTAAATCTCGCTTGATTCGGAATCAAGATAATATTCGAACGTCATAAACGGCTGGTCGTCAGAAGAAATATTCGTCAGCGAGAATTCATCTGAAACCAGTGAACCATGCGTACCGCCTGCTGCGTTGTACGTACTGTACAAACCTGAATTGGTAACATACGCTTGAAGCGTGTTGGTAACCGACCCCTGATCGTATCCGATATAGATATCGGTATACGGATCTTCCATACCGAAGTAGTAGCTGGCGTTACCGTCTGCATCGTTTGTACGAGCGCGGTCAAAGGTTTTGTTGATCTTGTGTCCCGCCTCATCCTGACGGATGTTGGTGCGGTGCCACATGTTGAAGTCCTGCGTGGTGAAGTCGATTCCGACCGCGCCGCCTCTGCCTGTTTCGACAGAGTACGCGCCGTTGCTGTAAACGCCCTTGTACGCGCCGGTCGTGTCGAAGCAGTAAACGACGCCGTTGTTATCCGTTGCAAAGAGCAGATCGGCGTAAAGCCGGTCTTCGGCGTTTTCCGGACCATTGGTCAAACCGGTGAAGTTCTTGCCCAGGCAGGCAATGAGTTCCAGATTGAATTTCTTGTCGCGGTAGGTGTTGTCACACAAAGCGAGATACGTATCATCGCCGTCCTCGCGGGTTTCGTAAATAACGTCCCAATCCGTTTCCGCAGCGTCAATTTCTTCATCGTCTGTACCGAAGCGGAACGTGTCATGGAAATCGTTGCCGTTATTTTCGTCTCGGACGTCGAAGTTCGCCATGGAGCCGCCTTCGTATGTAACGCGATAAAGGTCGCCATTTTCCGAAACGGCGTACAGATCGTTTCCAACCCACGCCAGACCGGTCAGCTTGCCGCCGTTAGCGTTGATGTCGCCGTCAAAGACGAAGACCGCGTCGTCGTTGGCATTAACCTCTTCCAGTTCGCCGGTAAACATGATGTATTTGCCGGTAACGGTCGTTTGAATGGAGTCTTCATATTCGCGATTTTCCAGCTTGAAGTTTTCAATCGCGCGATTGATAAGGCGGGAAATCTGATCAGCCTGATAATCAGCGTCAACGCGAACGCGAATAACGTTCGTTCCTTCTGTAACGCCTGCTCCGCTGAGTCCGCCCAGGACGTTTTCACGATGAGTGAAGACTGTCGTATCGCCAGCGTCGAATTCGTCCGCCGCCAGGTTGTGAATCGTAATTCTGTCGCCAATGGACGGAACGAGGTTGCCGTTTGCGTCTTGAGTTACGTCGCGATGGAAGAACGAAGCGTAAACGCCGGAAACGTTTTGATTAATGGCGTCGCAAATCGACTGGTCAAGTTTCGTCAGCCAGGCGTTGACGTCAGACGGTCTTTCGCCGGTCGCCCATTCAGTAAAGGGAATCGCAATATTGCCATCCGCTACGCCTGTGAAAGCAACCTGAGTAACCCAATCCTCGGCTGTTTGAGACGTATAGGTGAACAGGGAGTTGAAGGAAATGCGGCCGATTTCGTCGTCGTCCTGAGCCATGTTTTCGTTGGCGTCGTCCCAACCTGCAATAGCAGTAATGCCCGCTTTGTTGAGTTGAGCAACAATCTTTCGCATCAACGACATGGACGATTCATCGTTATTGATAACAACCGTATAAGCTCCGTCAGGCGCCTTGGCGCGATCGGCTTCCGGTAATGTACTGTTGGAGAAGAAGATGATCTTAGGCTGAGGATTCTCTTCTTCGATGTTGACAAACAGAAGCTGGTCGCCGTCGGTAACTGCCGGATCCTGAGCAATTTCAAGAACCTGTCCGCTGTCAAACTCGAACGTCTTGCCGGCAACGGTGAACGTCTGACCGTCGCGAATCTTCAAGCCGCCCATCGGGTCTACCATCAGGTCAACGCCTGTGTCGAATTCGACAATAACGTCGTCCAGAGCGGTTTCCTCTTCAAACTTGAACGTGAGCTGATGTCCGTCGCGCAGATCAAGCTGCGTAGAATCCGTACTGGGATCAGAAGCGTCTTTCGTCTTGAGCGTAAGTCCGGAAAGCAGGTAAGACAGCGGAACGTCGTTGGTTCCAGCCTTAGCTGCGTCGTCCTGACCGCCTTCAAGCGAATGAACTGTACCGTCGTTGTTGACCATGTACAGCAAGTTCTGGTTGAAGTCAACGCCGGCAATTTGACGAGTCAGGTTGCCGATGACGAACATCGGGCGGTTGGTATACTGGTAGCTGGTTCCGTTTTCGTGAGCAAAGACAATCGCTTCATAACGAATGCCAGTCGTGTAGTCGTCAATTCTTTCCAGACCGTCTTCACCCATTGAGTACGCAATGGTTCCCAAAACGCCTGCATCGGTTCTTTGACCAGCGTCTTCCAGATTAATAATCTGTCGCGTACCGGTCTTGTTGTCGATGGCGTACATCTGACCGTCGCTTCGCATGACGTAGTCGCCGTAAACGTCGTTGAACGACGGATTGTCGTTATCGTGATCATGGTTGCCGCCCCAGTTGACTTCTCCAGCGCCGGTAAAGCTGTTGTTGGAGTACAGCGTCTTGTTGTTTCCAAGATACATACGGACGTCAGCCAGCGAGTACGCTTCCGGTTTGAAATTGAGTGCATACGTTGTATCAACCGGCAGGTTCGTCCAGCCTCTGCCAGACATATCGTCTTCTACAATGCGTTCGACAGAGTCAACCGATTCCTGACGAAGCAATTGCTGTGACAATGCGGCAGGCGTCATGTGCTGCGGCGCGACGGCAACGAAGTATGTGCCTTCCGGGACGTAGAACGTGCCAATGTAGGGGTCGCCCGTTCCGCCGGAGCCGGTTTCCAGATTGCTGGAGTCTGCGCCGGTAAACGGCGTCGCCTGGTCGCCGGTGATGTTGCTTCCGGTCGAAGAAGCAATCAGCTTTCCAGAAGCGTCGAATAGCCACAGGTTGACCTTGGCGCGTCCCATGCCGTCGGAGTAGTCAACGTCAATGGTAAGCGGATAAACGCCATTGCCAACATTGGAAACGCCAGGAATGTTCTGCTGGTTTGGAATCTTGACGTCAAACTTGTACCAGTCGATGTCTGACGAGCTGGCAATGTAACCGGTCAGGCTCATGGAACCGTGAGTCGTTTCCAGAACGTTGCCGATATTTTGCGCGGCGCGGAACGTGTCGTTCTGACCGATGCCGTCCGGAGTGATGTTCTTTCCAGTAATTCCAATTTCGACGTCTGCCGTGTCAACCGTCAACGGCGATGAAGACGGAGTTCCAATAACTTCGATGCCGTTGGTGGCATAGAAGATTTGAGCGTACTGAACTGTGCTGCCCGCCTTTTCCTGGGTTTCTCGCAGACGAATCTGAACCGTGTATTCGCCGTAGGTGCGGCCTTCCAGATCGGCAATCGCAGCAGACGTATTGGCAGACGTGTTGCTGTCGTTGACATTGCTCTTTACGCGCAGATAGTACTGCGTTTCAACGCCGGCAACGCCCGGAAGCGTTACTTTGAAGCCGGAGTCTTTTTCGTTCAGACCGTAATCGTCATTCGAGTTGCGTTCCCAGATGTCGATGTTCATGCTGGAAGCGTAACCGCTTGTTACCAGAGGATCAGGTTCTGCCTGATAGCCGCCGTTGGCGTTGAGATATGCGTCTTCGTCCCAGTCGTACCCGGTCAAGCGAGAGTACTGCAATTCAGCGTCCTGTCTCGCCATAGCCATGCCCTGAAGCTCTCCCACTTCCTGATAGTACTGGACGTAGAACTGCTGCTGCATGGTTGTAACAATAGCTTCGCGGAAGTTGGATTCCAGCTTTTCGCTGGCGGGAATCTTGTCCAGCGTGGTTTCCCACAGATCGGCCAGATTACGAAGTTCTTCCGAAATCATGGCGGTGTAATCCAGCCATGAATACAGGTATTCGCTGCGGTCGTTGCGAGCGACAACGTTTCCATTGCTGTCGAGCAGTTCAACAACCGTATCCAACGCGTAACGGGTCAGGTCGACGTCAACCCAGATATCGGTGCCCGCAATCGCCTTGAAGCTGTAGATGTCGGAATCTGCCTGGTCGGCGGAATCGCGGTTGGAATGAATCGTACCGTGAATGTCGAATCCCAAGCGGATGTTTTCGTCGCCGCCGTTGATGTTGTCTGCCAACGAGCCAAGATTCTGAGCAGTCTTGAGCATGTTGTTGACGTCGTTGGTAACGTTCGCCGTTCCTTCGGTTTCAACAATAACCGCAACGTTGCGATCGTTGCTGTACTGCTGGAATTTGATGCTGCGCCAATCGCCGGCGGAAGGTTCATACGGTTTGACCGTTCCTTCCGGATCGTCAGCAGCGGCGTGCGGCGTTGCAGTATAAGTCATATTGACGGAATTGCCCCATTGATCGTAACCTGCTCCAACCGAATTGTCATACAGAGAGGTCATGATTACCGGATAGAGGGCGTTGCCCATAACCTGAACCGTGCCGCCGATGCGATCTTCGACGTCGTTGGGAGCGCCAGCCGCTGTCAAACCGGCGTTGTTGCCCATCAGTTTGACAACCAGGCTGCCGGTGGTCGAGCTTTGCAGACGCAGACCGCTGTAGGTGTGATGGTTGCCAACGACAATTTCGTCCTGCAGAATGTGAACGATGTCGACGTCGTCCCAAATGCTTTCCGTCGTCAGAACTTCACCGCGAACAACCATGCCGTTGTAGAGGTTGTCGTTGAATTCGTTCTCGCGAACCAGCGGACCGTAGTTGCTGGCGTATTCCGGATACAGGTTGTCGTACTTCGCGCCTTCTTCCTGTTTGATAAGCAGTCCTGTTTGTCGACCGGAGTCTTTAACAGTGTTTGCCGTCAAGGCGTTGGCGTTAATCGAGATAATCGCCGTTTCGTTATCGGCAAAGTTGTTGTCGACAATAATCGGCTGAGCGTTGCGGACGTAAATAACAGCCGGGTTGGTAACGTTGCCTCTGCCAATGCGGTCAGAAGATTCCGTCGCCGCCGAGTTGTACGCAAAGTAGGAATTTGTTACACGCAGATCCGCCTGAACAACTTCGATCGGCTGGAAGTTGACGAAGTAACCTTCAATTCGGCTCTGACCGCCGGCGTACATCAATTTAATGTTGTCCAAAGACGCGGTGGACGAATGTCCCAGATACAAGCCGCCCCAGTTGCCGCCGGCAAGGTAATCGTTGTTTTCCGGATTATACTCTGGAGCGTTGGAATTGATGTCGGCGTTGAATCCGTTGTTGGTAACGTCAAACGTGCCTCCGTAGCCGTATTTGTCGTCGTAAATGGACGTGAAGATAATTTCATCGCCCTTATCGCCCTCGGCAATCAGATTGGCGCTGTCTTCCAGTTCAATTCGAGAGTTGCCCAGCTTGATCAAAACGTTGTCGTCAATGCGGAGAGAACCGCCTGTGCGGCTGTTGACTGACGTATTGCCGCGCGGGTCAACGTAAACTTCCGAGCCGCCAGCGGCTGACGCCAGAATCAGGTCTTCCTGAATGACGTGGGTAATGTCCCAATCGTCAAATCGGGCGGTAACGTCCAGCTTGGTAATTGTGGACTGGCTTGGCGTCGTTGTACGAATCGCCAAACCGTTGACAGAGTTGCTGGATGTAACAGTTTCAATGGTGATTTCGCCTGTCGCCTTGTTGATAACTTTAACGTCGTGAGTTTTAACGAGCGTATTGTTGTGAATGGCTGGACCAACGCGGTCGTAATCGGCTGTGAACCAGTCGCCGTATTCGTCCTGACCGTAAATGTGAGTTTCTTCAAAGCTGTTCGGGTCGGCAGAAATCGCTGCGGTCATGGAGCTGGTAATCGTGTTCGACAAAATTGTCGGACGAGCTTCGTCCAGATAAACCGGCGCGTAAACGGATTTGAACCCGTTGACGTTGACTTCGCCGCCGCCGTAGGAAATGTCGGCAAAACCGATGTAGTTGATGAATACGCCTTCGTCTTCGAGAATCTTGACTTTGCCGTAGACTTTGGAGGTTTCGCTTTCGTTGTATTCGTGTTCTTTGACGTTGGTCAAAACGATGCCTCCCCAATCGCCGCTCTTCGGAGTGGTCGTTTGAGTGTTGGAATCGGAACCGATGGTTTCATCCCAGTAAGAGGTCAGGTAGACCTTTTCGTTGGGAGCGCCCAAAAGCTGAATGGTTCCAGCCGGGGTTTGATCCAGAACGTTGTTGACCGGACCAATCGCGTTTTGAGAGCCGGCTGTAATGTTGGTATTAGCCAGCTTGATTACAGCGCCCTGCTCTACGACAACGCTGACGCCCTTCGGAATTTCCAGCGTCGCGCCGTCTTCCAGAGTCGTTGTTGAACCGCCCTGAGTGTACGTACCGATTTCGTACGCCTGACGCTGTGTCAAATCGGCGTTGTCTGTATTGTTAGCCAAAATGCGAACGATAA
>JAZUMX010000241.1:0-2035 GCA_045603865.1 Thermoguttaceae bacterium | reverse complement strand
ATTTACTCCCTCGGCTGTACGCTGTATTTCCTTTTGACAGGTCATCCGCCCTTCACAGAAGGAACGCTGCCGCAAAGAATTCTGGCTCATCAGCAAAAGAATCCGCCAGAGATTACCGTTGACCGCCCAGACTGTCCGGCGGACTTGGTCGCCATCTGTAAAAAGATGATGATGAAAAAGCCGGAACAGCGTCAGCAGAGCATGATTGAAGTTCAGGGAAACCTGACGGACTGGCTTTTAGTCCATGGGTATTTGCCCAATAACGAATCCATGGACAACATCGTCCGAGCGCGCAATCGTCTGGACGAGTTACAGCGTTTTGTCGACAGCCCTTCAGACTCGTCTGCCAGTTCCAGTTCCGGAGACTCCGTCGTAAATCTGGATTTCGGTTTCGGAAGCGGCGCGTCCGGCTCCAGCAGCAAAAGTCCTGTTGGGCATTTGGGAGACAAAAAGAAGGGCGGTTCTTCGTCCAGCAATAAAAAGAAAGCGGGACTTTTTGCCGGGTTCTTTACGCCGGGGAAAAAGCCCAAGCCAGGGTCTGGACGCAAACTCGGCAAGCAGTCGCCAGAGGATTCAGACGTCGTTTCAGACGAATTAGACCCCAGCGCGTCTTCGTCGTCAACAAAGTCGTCTGCACTGTCGGCGCTGGTTGCCATGGCAGACGCTATCGAAGAACCCAGCGACAACAAGAAGAGCGATTTCGCGGCGTTTTTGAACAAGACGGCGCAAGCGCAGGAGAACAAACCTTCGACGGCTTCAGAACCCGCCAAGCCGACCCCGAAACCCGCTCAAAAACCGGCTCAAAACTTTGTCAACGGACATCCGGAACCGATGCCTATTTCCGTTAAGAAAACCCCGGCAGCGCCGGCGGTCAATCAGGAAAAGCCCGCGGCAAGTCAGCAGGAAAAGCTGGCGTCCGCTCAAACCTCCGTTGGACAAAAAGCCGCGCCTAAACCTCAACAGCCCGCTAAAGCTCAGCAACCCGTTAAAGCGCAGCAGCCCGCTAAAGCGCCGGTTAATAAAGTCCCGGTTACTAAAGCTCCGCAAGTCAACGCCGCGCCCAAACCCGCTCCCAGACCAGCTGCCTCAGAAAGCAAACAGGAAATCTCCGCTTCCAAGTCTGGAATTTCAAAATCGGGAACGGTTAAGCCGATCGCTACAAAACCGGGCGACAAGAAACAATATCGCCCTGTCAAGCGTCAAAAACAACAGGCGTCTTCAAAAACGACAATTATCATCGGCGTCGTTTGCGCTGTTGCCGTGGCTGTCATCGGCGTTATTTTGTTCTTCGTATTGAAAAAGTAATATGCCTCTAAACGTTCTGGACATCTTAGGAGCAACGGGTTCCGTTGCTCGACGTCTGTCGAATTACGAACCCCGTCCCATGCAATTGGAGATGGCTCAGGCAGTCTATGACGCTATGGATAAAAACCATCATCTGATGGTTGAGGCGGGAACGGGCGTCGGCAAGAGCTTTGCGTATCTTGTCCCGGCTATGCTCAAGATTATGGACAACCGCGAAAAGCGGGGTTTGTTCGAGGACATGCCGACGGACGACGACCGGCTGCGCGTGGTCGTAGCGACGCATACAATTCACTTACAGGAACAGCTCATTCAGAAAGACATTCCCTTTTTACAGAGTGTTTTTCCAGACGAATTCTCCGTCGTTCTGGTTAAAGGGCGATCGAACTACGTCTGCAAACGTCGTCTTGCCAACGCGATGCAGCAGGCGAATTCGCTCTTTTCCACGTCAGAAGAAATTCTCGAAACGGACAGGGTTTATCAGTGGGCGCAAAATACCGGCGACGGCTCCAAGCAGGGGCTTAATCCCGTTCCCGCCAGAACGGTTTGGGAAGAGATCTGCTGCGAGCAGGGCAACTGCCTGGGCAAAAACTGCCAGTACAACAAAGACTGCTTCTATCAAAAGGCGCGCCGACGCGTGTTCAACGCCGATATTTTAATCGTCAACCACGCGCTGTTTTTCAGCGACCTGTCCGTCAGAATGGAAGACGGTCAGCTTCTGCCGAAGTACACA
>JAZUMX010000240.1:0-2646 GCA_045603865.1 Thermoguttaceae bacterium | reverse complement strand
TTATACATTTTAAACGGGATCGCCGAAATCTCGGGCTGATATTTGTCGATAATCAATTCGTTGTAAAAATGGAATTGACCTTCTTTAACCGGCATCCAATCCATGCCAACTGACTTGAAGACGAGAATGGTTTCAGGTCTGACAGACATTCCAACTTCGTCCCACGCGTTCCAATGGTAGGTAACAGCCCTGCATTGAGGATGAATCGCGGCGTATCTGTTAAGAACCTTGGCGCTGAAATAGTTGGTCATGCCATAGTCAGTCTGACCGTTGCCGCCGACAAGCCCGGCAGTTGATCCCATCATGACGACGTATTCGGGCAGATTCCCTTCGAGCGTTTCCAAAATTGACCACAATGAAGCCATTTTGACGTCAATTGTCAAGCGAACAAAGTGCGAATCCTTTTTATGGAACGATGTAGACTTTTCAACGCCCGCGCCATGCAGAACGCCTGTAATATGACCTTCCTGTCGAAGAATCTGCTTGACAGCCTGCGCGGCATTGTCGTAAGAACTCAAGTCGCTTGTCATATACGTCCATTGAATGTTCGCCTCGTTAAAGCGTCGCAGGTTTCTATCGATTTCAATCGCCTTTTCCACCTTCGACCATTCCGGCGCCGGCTTTTTCTTTTCCGCCAACGCGGCGCGAACAACTTTCTGTTTGAGCTGCTTAAGTCCTTCTTCGTCCAAATCTCGCCATGACGGGTCTATATTGGGAAGCGGGGAAGAGGCAAGCAGGTACAGTTTGGCGTTGCGTTTTTTCGCCAGATCAAACGCCAATTCCGCTGTAACCCCGCGCGCTCCGCCCGTTACAAGCCAAACCTCAGGTTCCGAACCGCTCTTAGGACCGTTCGCCGCGGCTAGTTCCTCGCTCTTCAGCGGCGAAGGAACCACAGTAAGAATGTAGCGTTTGTCCGATTGGTAGCAAATATCGGTATGCGCTTCCAAGTACGCCGACTCTTTGATAAGAGTTTTAGCGACAAATGCCGGTTCCGCCCTGAGAGAAAAATCTATAGCTTTAAAGCAGGTTTTAGATTTGTACGTCGCAAAGTTTTCGGTATGCAGCGTATGAACAAGCCCCGCCAGCGCTCCGCCTTCAATCCGATCGGAATAACCGGAAAATCCGCCATCGCCGCCAAGACGCGACCCGGCTGCCAAACGAAGTTTGCCAATTTCGTTCTGGGCGTTCGCGCAGCGATAAATCTGACGAAGAGTCAGGAACAACGGAAGAAGCAAATTGTTCTCCATTCGCGACCAGTCAGATTGAGTAAAGTTAGACGACGAGTTATCGTCCCAACTCGGAACTACATAAATGTTGTAGAAAGGATTTTGCTTCCACAGAGCGTCAATTTCTGAAACGATAACTTCTTCCGATTTCCCGACGTTGTTGTCGCACAGGTCGTATATAACAGCGTCGCTGGAAATGGTCTTCAACTGACGAGCCAACTCAATCGCAACAGGATTATTTTTAGACCCGATTATCAAAGACCCGCCTGTAATCGCAGACAAGTCGTTGGTTAAAGCTGGAGCTTCAACCAGGCATTCAATATATCTGACTGTAACAAGCTTTTCGATATCTGGAGCCGCCTGCTTGATTTTATCATAAAATTGAGAAGGCGTAAGTTTGAGGATTTCTGCAACGGAAGAATTATGTTTAGTCGGAGAAACCGTCTCTTCATGGACAACCGGCTCAGCCTTAACCTGAACAGAAGGCGTCCGTTTGACAACATTGGCGTCGTAATCCGGCAGGAGTTCTCGAATAGGAATCTCATTCCAAAGGGCTTTATCGTCTTCCGAGACGTAAATATCCGGCGTAGAAGCCACCATCAACGTTTGGGCGGTATGGTTGAACATCCACGAGCAGACGTTGTCAACGCGGTGGAGCATATTGATGGTTCTAAACGCGCCTGGCAACGGCTTTTCGCTCTGATTGGGAAGTTTGACGTCGCGCAAAGCGGCAAACGCAGTCAAAGCGTCAACCGCTAAAGATTTTTCCGCGCCGTCATTGGTAAGAATCTGACGGAGGCGCGCTTCGCGAATCTTGGAGTGTTCCGGAACTTCCACGCCGCGGTCAGGACGTTCGTTGACCAACAACTGCGAATGGTTTGCCTGAGCGAGGAAATCCATCGCGTCGCGATGAACCACCATCTTGTCACAGTATTCAATCTGGGCGATAGCGCCGGTCGCTCCTTCCGTCAAGCCGATCGTCCAACCGCCAATCGCTCCGTTTTTATAAATCATCTTCAGAGCCTGGTCGATGTTGGAACATTCAGAAAGAATCCTCTCGATGAGCGTCGAGTGTTCCATGGATTCCGGCTTGACCTGGAACGGGGTCGGGTAGTCCAGCATCGTACAGCTGGTAACGCATAAGCCCTTTGAGTTGACTCCGCCGATCGTCCCCAGCATGCCTGTTACGCCAACAAAGCAATGCGAAATCCGATTGGCGGGCTGACGAACCTGAACTTGAACCTGAACGCTGTCTGGTACAATTCTCTTAAACGGCAAATCGATATTGCAGCCGTGAATAAACGCTCCGTTCGGAGTCGTTCCCGCAAACTGAACGCAGCCGCTGGCAACGCGTCGTAAAGGTTGAGTGTTCATTTTTATTGTACTGGCAGAATCCATTTTTATTGTACTGGCAGGCGTT
>JAZUMX010000239.1:0-1842 GCA_045603865.1 Thermoguttaceae bacterium | reverse complement strand
GGTTACGTTTACGCTCCCAAACCGTGGACGGGTTCCATGAACATGTACGAACTGGTCAACGTTCCCTGTCCGGAACCGCCGGCTTGGATCAGTTCCAAGATTTCAACATTCACCGCAGTTCAGGGAACTCCCGAAACCGTTTTTGACAACATCGCCCCGTTCTTTGACACCTACTTCGGCGAAGGCGAACAAGGCGTCTGGGCGGACGTTGTAGAAGGTCTGGAACAAGACCCGATGGGACCTCAAATCAATCTCAAAAATGACCTGGTTCGTCATTTCGACGGTCAGCTTATTGTTATCAGTCAGGCTTTGGAACCGATCGGACCGGATTCCGAATGCACGGCATACGCTCTTCGCGTAAAGGACGTCAACGCCATTCGTTCTGCCTTGAATCGTCTGTTTAATGGCGACCCGACGATTAAACCCGACAAAATCGGTCAGTTCGATATTTGGCAATGCGTTCCAAAACAGAAAAAGGGCAGCGCGATGAAAAACTTTGAAATTGGAAAGCAACCTCAAAAAGAAAAGCCCGAAGGACCGATGGCTCACGCCGCTATCGCCGTTGAAAACGGATATTTGATCATTGCTTCCAAAAAGGAATATCTCGCTCAACTGCTTAATCCGACAGATCAGCCGCTCAAAGATTCCATTGGATTTAAGCGAACAATGGCTGTCGCCAAACAGCGATGCGGAAATTCCGCCTGCATGTGGGTTTACAGCCCGACGGAAAACAATTATCGTTTGAACTACGAACTGTTTAAAGCCGGCAAGTCTGTAGAAAGCAAAACCATGCTCTCCAGAATTATCAAGGCAATTTCCGGAAGTGACTCTCCGAAGACAAAACAGCAGACGCAAACCGTCGACGCCAGCACGCTGCCGCCGTTTGATCAGATTAAAACCTATTTCGGAACTTCCGGCGGATATTCCAAGATTGAAGCCGACGGTTTCAGCTTTGAAGAATTCGTGTTGTCAGTTCGTCAGTAAACGACTCCGACAATAATCAAAACAGGAAAAAGCGAGAAACAGGACGTTGACTTTAGCGCTCTTGTTTCTCGCCTTTTATTAGCTCTGGTCAGTTTGTCCTGTTTAACCTGTTACATAACGCTGTCATGAAATATCAACGTTCCTCAATCGCAACGATTTCCCATCCCGTCGTTCGACGTCTGTCGCTTTCCTTTGCTTTGGCGTTAAGCCTGATAACAACTGGATGTTGGAAGCCGTCCAATCCGGACGTTCCAAACGCGCCGGAATCCGTTTCGCCGCAGACGTCTGTTGAAAACGGCGAGGGGATAACCGTAGATAGTATAAGCTTTTTGTGCGGTCAGGCTGTTATAAGTGGCGTATGCGATGCTAAATACAATGAAATTATTACATATATTGTGCGCGACACAAATAACATAAGTAATATCTTGACCATTGGCGAGACTAAAAATAAGGCTGATGGCACTTACAGTATAAGTATAGCTTTAGAACCTGATGATACGCTTAAAATATTATCAGTTGAGATAAAAGCGAAAACACATACGGATAAAGCAACTGCGGTATTTACTATGAACAGCCCTGAAGTTGAATTTGAAACAGCACTTAATGAAGTGGAAAGGCTTCTAAATGAGTGCAAGGAAAAAGGGATTACTCCCGATTATGAAAAAGTAAAATATCAAGCATGTGTTAAGATAAAGAATATGTTTCAGATATATGCCCTCTATAGTGAAACAGAGGCTTATGAATATAACCTTGAAAAGGCAATGCTTCTTTTAGAAGAAGCAAAAACAACTCTTGAAGGCTACCTTTCGGAAAGCTCTATACCTCACAGTGTAATCAGAACACTTTCAGATGTACCCG
>JAZUMX010000238.1:0-3103 GCA_045603865.1 Thermoguttaceae bacterium | reverse complement strand
GGACTTCGTCCGCGACCCGGAAGCGGTTTCGGCAGCGTCCCAGTCGTTTAGTGGGTCTTTGGACAATAAAAAATCCCCTCGCAAGGGAGGGGATTATTATTCGATGGTTTATTCAGCATAAACCTTTGACGTTACTCTTTGGGCGGTTCACAGCTGACAATAACCTGGCTGGGGCGAACGACGCGGTCGTGGAGGACGTAGCCCTTTTGGGTTTCCATGAGAACCGTGTTCGGCGCGACGTCGGCGCTGGGCATTTGGGTAATCGCCTGATGGAAGTTGGGGTCAAAGGGTTGGTTGACCGCTTCGGTCGGCGTGCAGTTGTGTTTGCCCAAAACCGTGTTGAACTGCTCGACTACCATCTTGACGCCGTCGAGCAGCGCCTTGCCCTGCTCTGTCAGCTCTCCCGCCTGTTCCTGCTTTTCCGCCGCCTCGATGGCGCGAAGAAGATTGTCAATAACAGGCAACATGTCTCGAATGAGCGACATGTTGGCGTACTTCAACTCGTCCTGAAGCGTTCGAGCGGAACGCTTGCGGAAGTTCTCCAGCTCAGCAAACGTGCGAAGGGTTTTGTCTTTCGCTTCCGCCAGTTCTCTTTTCAGAGCGGACAGCTCGTCTTCGGCTTCCTTAACGGGTTCTTCAGCGTCGTTGAGAGCGTCGCCGAAATCGACTTCCAAATCGTCTGAAGAGTTGTCAGACGGTTCTTCCTTTGACTGATTTTGATCCTGAGCGTTCTGTTGTTGATCAGAATCGTCATTATCTTGCGGATTGTTCTTAAAACGATTTTTAAAATGCGACATATATAATCATCTCCTTTTTTGTGATAAGTGTTTGTATGCTAATCCTCTATTTTTTGAACAACGACGCAAGGGTCGCCAGAAACCCTTTCCTGCCGTTTGAGACGTTCACGTCTTCAATTTCCGCCAGTTTGCGAAGGATTTCTTCGTGTTCCTTGGTGAGTTTTTTCGGGACGTCAATATAAACTTGCGCCAGCAAATCGCCGATTCTGTGCGAGCGGAGTTCCGGCATTCCCTTTCCTTTGAGCCGAAAAACTTCGCCGGTTGGAGTGCCGGCAGGAATGTCGTACGACTGCGTTCCTTCCAGAGTTGGGATTTCGATTGTCGCGCCCAGCGCCGCTTGAGCGTAGCTGATGGGAACGCGGCAAACGAGGTTGTTTCCGTCGCGTGTGAAAATCGGATGTTCCGTAATCTGGATGCTGACGTAGCAGTCGCCGTTGGGTCCGCCGTTGGGGCTGGGTTCGCCTTCGCCCTGAATTCTCATTTGGGTGGAATTGTCGATACCCGCCGGGATTTCAATCTCTCGTTCAACAGACGTTTCCGTCAATCCGCTGCCGCGGCAGTCCGGACACGGGTCTTTGATAATCTTTCCCGTTCCGTGACAGTTTGGACAGACGCTTTGAACAGAGAAAAATCCCTGCGACTGGACGATCTGCCCGCGACCATTGCAGTACGGGCACGTTTGCGGTTCAGTACCGGCTTTTGCGCCAGTTCCGGAACAGGTTTTGCAATGTTCGTGACGTCTGAACGTAACGGTTTTTTTGACGCCTTTAGCCGCCTCGTTGAGAGACAGCTTGACAAAACATCGAACGTCGGCGCCGCGGCGAGGACGCTGACGACCTCCGCTTCTTCGACCTCCTCCAAACAGGTCGCCGAACCCGAACATGTCTCCAAACGCCTCAAAAATGTCGTTAACGTCGTGGAACTGCCCTGGTCCGCCGCCCATGCCTGCGTCCATGCCAGCGTGACCGAACTGGTCGTATCGAGCGCGCTTTTCCGCGTCGTGTAACACGTCGTACGCTTCAGCCGCTTCCTTGAACTTGGCTTCAGCCTCTTTGTCGCCCGGGTTTCGGTCCGGGTGATACTGCATCGCCAGCTTCCGATATGCGGCTGAAATCGCAGCCTGATCCGCGTTTTTGTCTACGCCCAGCACTTCGTAATAATCGCGTTTGGTCGCCATACCTGTTATTGCGTTGTATTGTGAATATTATCATAAATTCAACCCGTTACAATCTAACCGATGGAGTTGGCGGCTGGAATATAACGGGCTGAACGGTTTCGCAACCGCCCATTCAGGAGACAATGAGCGGTTATTTTAAAACTTCTAGCTTCTAGCTTCTAGCTTTTCCTGCGAGTTTCAGGCTTTAAAACTATCCGCTTTGAACAACGAATAGTCAAGCTAATAGCTAGCAGCTAACAGCTAGAGGCTTATTATCGGACGCTGTCGGAAATCTGATCTTCCTTCTTCTTGGGCAGATCCGTTACCATCGTTTCCGTCGTGAGCATCAAACCGGCGATAGACGCGGCGTTTTCCAGCGAGCAGCGAACGACTTTCAGCGGGTCAATAATGCCGGCTTTGTACATGTCGACAAACTCGTCGGTCGCGGCATTGTAGCCCATGGAGCCTTCCTGTTCAGCAACCATGTCAGCGATAACCGCGCCGTCTTTTCCGCAGTTGGCGGCAATCTGTTCCAGCGGTTTGGACAGGATGTTGGCGATAATGTCAACGCCGATCTTTTCGTCTCCGCGAGCGGCAGAGCGAGCCTTGAGGACAGCGTCTTTGCAGCGAATGAGTGCGGTTCCGCCGCCGGGCAGGATGCCTTCTTCCGCCGCAGCGCGAGTGGCGTGCAGAGCGTCGTCAACGCGGTCTTTCTTCTGCTTCATTTCCGGTTCGGTATTGGCGCCGACTTTAATCTCCGCATCGCCGCCGGACAGCTTCGCCAGGCGTTCCTGGTACTTTTCTCTGTCGTAATTGCTGTCGGTGTGTTCGATCATTTCGCGGAGCTGGTCGATTCGTTTCTTAACGTCGGCTTTCTTTCCGGCGCCGCCAATCATGGTAATCGAATCTTTGGTAATCGTAGCCGTCTTGACGCTTCCGAGCATTTCCAGTGTAACGTTTTCCAGCTTGACGCCGAGGTCTTCGGAAATGACGGTTCCGCCGGTCATGATGCCGATGTCCTGCAGCATCGCCTTGCGGCGATCGCCGAATCCCGGAGCCTTAACGGCGCAGACGTTGAGAATGCCCTTCAAGCGGTTGACAACCAGCGCGGTGAGCGCTTCGCCGTCGATGTCTTCTGCGATAATCAACA
>JAZUMX010000237.1:0-9495 GCA_045603865.1 Thermoguttaceae bacterium | reverse complement strand
CTGATTCCGTACCAGCAATGACAAGGGTCTTGCCGCTTGCGGTTTGGAATGTTCCGCCGTTGACAATGAGCGTTCCGTTCATTGAAATATCGCCGCTTCCGTATGTTGTGGTTCCGCCGTCATTAACCAATATATGTCCTGACGGAACAGGCGCGTTGATTGAAAATGTATTTGTACCGTCTACAAGAACAAGATCTCCGGCAAAGTCCTTGAATTTGTTCGTTCCGCCGAAAACATATCCGGTATTGTTAGACGTATCGCCTGACCAGCTGCTGTCGCTGCTCATATTGCCCTCTGTTCCAGCGTTCCAGATTTTAACGCCTGTCGGTTCAGAACCTTTTTGAGCAATCACTGCCGAGGATCCGCTTAAATCTATAACAGCCGTTGTCCAGCCCTCTGGAACGGTTGTCAGATTCTTAACGCTGTTAGCAGTATCAGCGTCTGCAAAACGACCAATGAGAACCTGGTCAGATTCGGAATAATAATCGCCAGGATTCACGACAACGGAGCCGCTTGTCGCGGTAAACGTTCCCGTCGAATTGATAAAGCCGTTAGATCCCAAATTGATAGTCGTTCCGTCAAAAGTCGTCGTACCGTTGTTGACATACGATCCAACGTTGAGCGTTCCTCCATTAAGAGCGGCTGTCGTTCCAGAATATACGTTTACATCGCCAACGTTCATGGTTCCGCCGGAAAGAGTCATTGACGAACCGTTGTTTACAAGAATCTGATTGCTGCGAACAACGCCGCCGGAAACGTCTAATTTACCGTTGTTAATATTAATCGGATAGGCGTTAAGCTGACCGCCGGAAACATCAACTGTACCATAGGCGTTTTGACCAATCGTCAATTCTTTGGCAACATTCATCTGACCGTTGTCTTTAATGTACACATGACCTTCAGAACCGGCATTGGCGCTGATTCTCGCGGCGCTTGTCATGTTCATGACGCCGGATCCTTCAATGGTCAATTTGCCGTACGAGCCGTTTTCACGACCAACGCGAAGACTGGTAAAATTGATTTCACCGCCGGAAACGGCAGCTTCGCCGTGTCCAGAATAACCAACGTTGATTTCTGTTCCAGTTATGTCGAGCCGACCTCCAAGCATATTGAACGTACCGGTTGAATTCGCAGCATATCCGATTCGAAGCGAATTGAGTGTCGCGGTTCCACCATTAATAGTTAACGTTCCAACGCTGCCGGTTTTATAGCCAATATCTGTACTGTTGTTTTTAACGGTAAGATTACCGCCCTCAAGAACTTCAACGGTTCCTGTCCCTTCGCGTCCAATACGGAACGAAGCGCCGTCATTGGTAAGAGTTACCGATCCGTTTTTAATGGAAAGCTTTCCAGTTGACCCGGAAGCGTACGCAACGTTGGATAGTCCAGAAACTGTTACGTTTCCTCCATTAACGGTCATTGTACCATCGCCGGCGTCTCCAACGCGGAATTCGTCCTTTCCAGTTAAAGTTCCGCCGTTGACTACAAGAGTACCAGTAGAGTTCGCGTTGTTGGCGATAAGGATGTCGTCCTTGGTTGAAACGTTACCATCATTGATAACAAGTTTGCCGCCTTTATTTTCAGGATCGTCCTTGGATTTTGTGTCGAAGCCGACAATAATACTGCCGTTAGCTGCAACTTGAGTATTGCTGCCAGAGATTGTAATCGTTCCCTTATTGTAAAGACCGGCGTACATAATTGTATTTAAATTAACCGTTCCGCCAGAAATGTTGGCAACGCCTGTTCCGTTTTCACCGATGCGCAGGTCGCCTGCGGTTACTGTACCGCCGGAAATATTGATTGTTCCGTTTGCTCCGGCGTTGTTTCCTGCATAAAGGTGAGACGTTCCTGCGTTGAGCGTTCCGCTTTTAACTTCAAGCTTGCCGGTTCCGTTATTGCCAACCATTACAATTTTTGAATTGACGGTTCCTCCGTCAATGGTAAGAGTTCCGTCGCCCGTATCGTCGTAACCGATGTGAAGGTCTTTTGAAGAGCTGTCTAATGTTGAATCTGACAAGACGTTTACAACGCCAGTTCCGGTTTGTCCAATACGAGGCGTATGACTGGGAAAAGAAAAACTCGCGCCGTTTTTCAGCGTAACTTCTCCAGACGATCCTTCATATCTTCCAACAAACAGATATCCATTGGTTGAAAAAGAAGAATTGTCCAACGTGAGCGATCCAGCGCCGGAACTTCCAGCAACTACGTCGCCTGCAAAAGATTGATTGGCAACGTTGGTAAAAGTCGCCGTTCCGTTAGCTGCGGCTTTATCTGACGTCTTGGCTTTTTCACCCAAAGTAAGAGCGTTGGCAGTCAGAGTTCCGCCGGTCATGGTAAATTCGCCGGTTGAACCTTCATAGTATCCAATAACAAGAGCTTTTGAACCGAGATTGAACGTTCCAGATTCTAAGTTGAGTTCGCCATGGCCAGCGCGGCCAACGCGGAAATCGTTGACTGTATAATTGAACGTTCCGCCATTGACAGTCATCGTTCCTTTACCGCTGGCTTCGTAACCCAGGTTCGCCCAGCCGGCGGTTTGATTGAACGTTCCCCCGGTAAGGTTGAAGGTTCCTGTCCCGCTGTCGCCAATTTTAGTTTCCATAGCCGTGGTAAAAGTACCGCCGGAGATGTTAAGCGTTCCTTCTGCTCCGCTATAATATCCAATTATCAGAAATTGATTCTTTTCACTGCTGGCCATAGCTGGAATTGTAACAGTTCCGCCAGTTTGATCGAAAGTAGCTGCAGAATTGTATCCGATGCGGAATCTGCCAGAAAAACCCATAGAACCGCTTGAAATTGCAATGGCGCCTCCATTATCCAGGTTATAGGTGGCTTTTTCAACCTGAACATTTCCGCCATCAATTGAAAGATTATTGGAGAAAGAATTGCCCGTATCGGACGAAGAAATGGATAATGTACCATTAGACAAAACCGTTGTTTGAGCAAGGTTTTGCATGTCTGAGGTAAGAACCTTAATTTGAGATGTTGCATCGGTTCCGCCGATTTTTAATCCCGGTGTGTTTGCTGGAACGCCCGCCGTTGTGCCGTCATAAAGCCGAATTAATTCTGTTGTACCTTGAACCCAAACCGAATTTTGAGGCATGGGGGAGAGAATTTCGCTCTTGTTGCTTGCGTTTTCTACGATTACCTCGTCTGCAAACGCCAACGCTGAAGCCGCACAAACCAACAGTCCTACGAATAATCGATATGCGTTTTTCATAACAAAAAATATGTATGGGGTTGGAAAGTAATTTGGGGATAATGGCGTACAGAAGCTACAGAACAACACTCGTTAGCTCCGTATATATTTTACCACATTTACTATTATACCATATATTTGAGAAAATAGAAGCAGGAACGGGGAAAAATAGAAAAAATAGACGCGTTCAAGAGATTTTCTTCTGGAATATTGACTTAGTGCAGCCAGCCTTCGGGGGAGATTTCTTTCCCGTCTGCTGTCCACAGACCGGGCTGGTTCACGACGGTTCCGATTCGGGCAATCTTCGCGCCCAGAGAACGGAGCGTTTCGTCGCATAGAATCTTTTCCGCCGTTTTGGGCGACGCAGTCAGAATCAGCTCGAAATCTTCACCGTCAGAAAGAGCGTGCTGTAAAGCGAGTTGCGAGTTGCGAGTTGCGAGTTGCGAGACGCAAGGATCGCTTTGCGCTAACTTTTCACTTTTTTTAACGTCGCGGTGAATGGGGATGGCGTCAAGGTCAAGAGCCGCTCCGACGTTGGACGCGGTCGTCATTCTGAACAGGTCAAGCGACAACCCGTCAGAGATGTCCATGGCGGCGTGGACGTCGTAGTTTTGCCGTAAATACAAGGCTTCGTTGACGCGGGGCGTAAAGGTGAACTGGCGTCCGTGAATGCTTCCGCCGACCGCGCCGGTAAGGAGAATTGAGTCTCCGGGCTGAGCCGCGCTTCTCGTCCAGGGAATGTACTTTTTCCGCCTCTGCGGGATGTGAGGAATGACGCCGAAAACGGTAATGGAAATCGTCAACGGACCGCTAAAACAGTTGGTGTCGCCGCCGACCAGAGGACAGTTGAACTCGTCTGCCAGAGTAAGCATGCCCTCGCAAAGACGTTTGAGATAATTCAGGCAAGACAGGTTCCCGTACGCGGGTTTCGACCAGTTTTTATCGACGGCAACCGAGGCGGTAAACCCAATCGGAGTCGCCGCCATCGCCGCCAGGTCTGACAGATTGACGCCCAAGGCTTTTCTTCCGACCAGTTCCGGCTTCGCTTCCGCCAGGAGGAAATCGACGTCGTCAGAAAGCATGTCCGTACTGACAACCACGTCCCCGGACGGGCGCGTCAAGACGGCTGCGTCGTCGCCCGGTCCAACGACAACGTTGGGATTGGAATCGCGCGTTTGCGTCCACAGCCCACGGCTCTGGAGCCAGCGAAAGACGTCAGATTCTAAAGAAGATGGCATGGTATTGGAGTTGCGAGTTGCGAGTTGCGAGAGAATTTTGTGAGGCGCCTGCGTTTCTCGCTACTCGCTACTCGCCACTCGCAACTTTCTCAGTAACTTGCAACGTTATTGTTATTAGCTTTGGTAAGCGTCATGGCTCCGTAGAGGACGTTTTGGTTGCGAATTACCAAAAACTTCAGCGGCGAGAAGGACGCCAGGTCGTCTCGAGTCAAAACGTACATAACGTTTTCCATGGAAAGGGTTTCCCATTTGTGAAGACCGATAATCGCGTCGCCCGTTTCAATTCCCTGCTGATCGGCTGGCGACCCGGCGCGGACTCGAACGACTTTCATGCCGCCGCGGTACTGGGAACCGTATTTCTGCTTGAACTCGGCAGCGGGAATCTCGGTTAGTTGCAGTCCGAGGACGTTCCAAACTGTCAGGTCGTCTCCGCTGAATCCAGCTGGGGCCTGCAATTCAAACTCGAATTTGTACGGCTCGTTATTGCGGATAATTTCCATGTTGACCGACGCGCCGCCGTAGTTCTCAACCAGAGCGCAGGCGAAATCCACGCGATTGGTTACCGTTACGCCGTCTACGGAACGGATGAAATCCCCCTGATGAATTCCGACGCGCTGGGCGGGCGAGTTGTTGTCAACCTTTTTGACCTGAACTGCCTTGCGGCCGTCTGGCAGGACAACGGCGGCAACCGTAAGTCCATGTCGGGCAAGCTGATTCGTCTGGTTTTGGAGCATGTCCGCGACGCGTTCCAAAGCGGCGTCGACCGGAATGGCAAACCCGATACCCTGAGCGCCCGCTCGAACGGCGGCGTTGATGCCGATCATCTCGCCGTCAATGTTGAGCAGAGGTCCGCCGGAGTTGCCGGGGTTGATGCTGGCGTCCGTCTGAATAAGATTGACGTACGTCTGGACGTCGGACGCCTGAACTGTTCGGTGCAGAGCGCTGACGATGCCCATGGTAACGGTGTGTTCGTATCCGTAGGCATTGCCCATTGCGATAACCGTTTCGCCAATTTCCAGCTCATTGGAGTCGCCAATGGCGATGGTCTGGAGCGGGACGTCCGTTTCAATTTTAATAATCGCCAAGTCCGTTGACGGGTCGCGAGCAATGCACCGGGCAACGTAAGTCTTACCGTCTGCAGTAGTTACCTGAATTTCTTTGATGGAGTCAATAACGTGGAAATTGGTAACGATATAGCCTCGAGAGTCTATAATAACTCCCGCGCCCATGCCTTTAACGCGTCGAACGGTTTCGCTGGCGCTTTCGTCGGAAGAGAATATTTCTTTTTCGCCGCGAATATTGACAACGCTGGGGCGAGCTGCTGCGGCGGCTTTAACAACAGGATTATCGCGTCCGTACGACCAGTCCGGGAAAATCAGGCAAACGCACAAAAGGAACGTTGACCAACACAAGGACTGGAATACGAAATTACGGGATATGTTCATCTTAACTTAATTAAATATAAAGGGTTTTAGTCTTTCTGGCTAAAACCAGAGGCAGGAATATTGCTTTGGGGCAGCGATTAGAAACCGTCTGACGCCAAAATCGACAATTTCAGCGTATACTTCAGACGTTCGCAAAGAGCCGTACTCTTTACCCTTCATTCGCTTTTTATAGAATCGGTTATTCCGTTTTAATAGTAAAAGTTTCACGTTAAGATCGGAATAATCGTTATAGATTACCTAGATTAATAAGCGATCAGAAAATGACGTTTTGTCTTCGACGAGTCAGAACGAATAATTCTATTCCTTAATATCTTATTGCTATGAAGTCCAGAGGGAATAGTAACTCCTGCTTGTTTTGCTCATTGTTTTGTTCATATCAAAATTGCTTTTCAAAAACTCTCTATTTTCGCATGAGAAAATTCCCTCCCCCCTATTGACAGGATAGAGAAAAGGGATATAATCCGCATAATGTTTGAACGAGAAAGCAAGTTCATTCAGGTTTCCCGACGCTGTATTTACAGTGAAACCGATTTTATCGGGGCTTAGCTCAGCCTGGCTAGAGCGCTACGTTCGGGACGTAGAGGACGCACGTTCAAATCGTGTAGCCCCGATTCACAACCGCGACGCAAGTCGCGGTTTTTTTATGCTCTGTTGGCGTTACAAGTTTTCAAATGGCGTTTTTCCCCAGAAAACCGTCGTCTTTCTGATTACAGTCAGACGGGGATATTACCCTCATAGCAGTGTTCAATCTGCTTTTTTTAAAGCTGCTTTATAGAATTTCTGATAAGCGTATGAATACAAGACAGAGCCATAATGCCATACTGATGGCTATTTGACGGTTTATTTTATTCTTTCACAATAATCCCGTTCTATTGCCCCCTTTTCAGATTTCTAAAAATTGGTATTATATATTAAAACGTTTTATAAACCCAAGGAGGATTTCAGCCATGACTATAATGGCGTTTCAGTACAAAGTTGTTTCAGAAGCCCCGATTCTGGTTGCATATAACAGAGATGAACATATAGAACGCCAATCGCAGGCGCCGAAGATTCAGTCTGGACGTCCGCGTGTGATTTGCGGCATTGACCGTAAAAGCGGCGGCACATGGTTTGGCGTGAATCAGCATTCGATGTTTTGCTGTTGTCTTAACAGATTTAAAAAGGACGTCCCGTTTAATCCGCGCTCTCGCGGTTTGCTGTGCCGAGAACTGCTCAATTGTCATTCCGCTCAGGACGCAGCGCAAATGGCGGTGTCGGAATTGGAAACAGGATCGTACGCCGGGGTCAATTACGTTGTAGGCGATATGCATTCCGCGCATTGCATTTACGGCGGAAACAAGGTTGAATGTCTCGATATTCAGCCTGGGCTTCATATCTTTTCCAACGGAAATATGGACGATCCCAATGACGAGTTGCAGGACTTCTGCCGCCGTCAGCTTACGCTGTCGCGTCTGGATACGTCCGTCGCGTTCCTTGCGGTTTCCAGCAGAACGTTTTCCCGCAAGGCGGAATTTCCCGGTCGAAAGTCTCTCATTTTAGAGGGCGAACCTTATCAGACGGTTTCGTCGATTTTGCTTTCGCTGACAGCCAGCAAACACGGCGCGATTCTTCAGTACGCTCCCGGCAACCCCGGCGACGTCAATTATGACGACAATTCCGCTCTGCTGCGTCAAGTGCTGTCGACGGACAGAAGCTCTGTAAACCGTCCGCAAAAGCCCAGCAGCGAAGAATAGTCTTTCTGTAAATTCAAACACAGAAAATTAAACCGCAGTTTCAAATCCATGCCTGAAA
Source organism: Thermoguttaceae bacterium (assembly GCA_045603865.1). Taxonomy (GTDB): domain Bacteria; phylum Planctomycetota; class Planctomycetia; order Pirellulales; family Thermoguttaceae; genus RUG11551. The sequence continues at coordinate 1,822 of JAZUMX010000237.1, read as the reverse complement.
CTGCGGTTGTTTTAAACATTGTATTTCTATTTTTTGTTCAGATAAAAATGACGCTCTCGAAGGTTCTCTCTAAAAAAGCAAAGGGAGGCTTACAGGTCGAAGACGTCTTTTTCTTCTTCGACGGGGGTTTCTTTGGCTTTTTGAAGCTCTTCGCCGATAGCCCGTTTGAGCTCGTTGAGTCCTTGTCCGGTTACGGAGGAAATGAGCAGAACGGGTTTTTGAGCGTATTCTTCCAGTTCTTTTTGGACGTCTTGCGCGCCAGGCAGTTCCGCTTTGGTAACGACGAGGATTTCCGGCCGCTGGCAGAGTTCCTCTTTGTACAGTTCCAGCTCTTTGCGGATGTTTTTGTAATTGTCCAGAGCCGTTGTGCCGTCCATCGGGTCAGGTTCAACCAGATGGACGATAATTCCCGCCCGTTCGATGTGTCGGAGGAACTCGTGTCCCAAGCCAACGCCTTGCGACGCGCCTTCGATCAGTCCGGGAATGTCCGCCATGAAAAAGCCGTGGTCATAATCAATTTGAACCCGTCCGAGGTTGGGGATTTTGGTTGTAAACGGGTACGACGCGATTTCCGGCCGCGCGGACGACAGTCTTGAAAGCAGCGTGCTCTTTCCGGCGTTTGGCTTTCCAACCAGCCCGACGTCGGCAATAACCTTCAATTCCAGAATCAGATTGCGCTGTTCGCCTTCCGTCCCTGGGGTGCAAATTCTCGGAGCGCGATTCTGCGCCGTTTTGAATCGCACGTTCCCTTTGCCGCCGACTCCGCCTTTGGCAACGTTGACCATATCGCCGGGCTTTACAAGGTCTTGTAGAATAAAGTCGTTATCAGCGTCTCGGACAACCGTTCCGACCGGTACGGAAATATAGAGGTCTTCCGCGTTGGCGCCGGTGCAGTTGTCGCCAGCTCCGGGACGTCCGTTTTGGGCGCGGATAAACTTTTGGTGCGACAGGCTTTCCAGCGTGTTCATCCCGTCCGTAGCGACCAGAAAAATCGAGCCGCCCCGTCCGCCGTCGCCGCCGTCAGGTCCGCCTTTGGGAACGAACTTTTCTCGTAAAAAACTGACGCAGCCGTCGCCGCCGCGGCCTGCTGACACTTTTATTGAAACTTTATCTACAAACATGGTTTAACGCCTTAATTTATTAACAGAAAACGATTGCTTGTTGTACTATTAATATCGTATTACGTTTATTTATACCCTATTGCTCGATTGTACTCGAAAAATCTTTGACGTCAATAGGGCGCATAATCGTTAAAGTTTATCTGTTTTGACTAATCGGAATAATTATTACAATCATAATGTTTGGAAATTTTGTCAGAATGGGAGTAATCCATCTTAAGTGAAGAGTCGTTAAATACCGATAGTCCAATCGTAAAGGAATGCATGTGTAAGTTAATCCAGAATGTAAGCAGGCATTATCGATACAATGGGTATGTAGTTTTGAACAAAATGGATTTTGTCAAAACATCCAACAAAGAAATTCAATCGTAAGATTGCCAAACGCTTTTCCCACGCTCTTGGAAAAGGGGTTTTCCTTGAGACGGGGACGTTTGAACTCCATCCTTCATTCGCATTTGTTGGCATTATTCCGCGATGAATTTCAAACTCGAATTGTCCAATTCCGCAATTCGTTTAAATTTCTACAAGGAGATTTTTCAATGAAGAAATCATTTTTGTTTATTTTAGCCTTAGCGATAGTCTCGATCGGCGTCAGTTACGCCGCGGATTGTGACGTTGCCGCGCCTTCTTGCGCTCCCGCGCCGACTTGTGGATGTGCGAAATGCGGAAACGTTTTTTCTGGCATGTTTGAATGCTGCAATAAC
>JAZUMX010000236.1:0-1970 GCA_045603865.1 Thermoguttaceae bacterium | reverse complement strand
GGCTCGTAGAGAAGATCGGTATTCGGCATCACGTAAAAATCAAATTGAGTCTGCCCCGCCGGGATGGTAACCGTGACCTGACCGTCGGAAACGGTGCCGATGCCGCTCGTGCTGCCGCCGGCACTGCTCGTGAGATGATAGTCGCCGAACGAACCGTTGTTCCCCGGCGCCGCTGTTCCAGAAATGGCGAATTGAACGTGGATCGGCAGCCAGTCGGTCTCGGTCGTCTCGACCGTAAGCCGGAACGCCCCCTTGCGGTCCGCGGCGGAAATCCAAGTACAGGGTTCCAGCGCGGTCTCGTCGACGGTCGTGAGCGTGACAACCGTCGATTCTTCAATGGTAACCGTTGCGCCGTTATTGTTCGGGTCAATAGCATAGTAGACGTTGTTGTTCGGAACGACCGTGAAAACGGCCGTTTCGTCCTTTTCGGCGAGATGATCGTCAACCGGACGCAGTTCGACCGTGGTTGAAAGAGCGTTCGCGGGAATCCGAACGCCTCCGGTATAGACGTTTGTCTGGGAAACGGGATCAAACGAGGATGTCAGACTAACCTGTGTTCCGTCCGATTTATATAACCTGTAGTCGGAACTGCCCAACGCGGTTCCCGTCATTTGGAAATGAACGTAGAGGTCATGCGTGGTGTCCGTTTCATTCGAACGGGTGATCGTATAGACGCCGTAATTCGGATTGGACGCCGTTCCCTCGGCGGCAACCGAATCGGTCGCGGTTACCGATACCGTCCAGTCGTCGTTATCACCGATCGAAACCGCGGCCCCTATCCCGGAAACGCTGTAATCGCGGAGTCCGCTTGTGCTGATATGAGGAACCAAGGTCATAATCACGGATTCGGTGTCCTCTTTTGCCGCGTCATTGTTGGGACGAAGCTGAACGGTCGTGCTCAACGATCCGCTCGGTATGGTCACGAAACCGTAGTCGATCGGCGTCTGGGTGACGGGATCGACGGTGTGCTGAATTTCGATCGCCGTTCCGTTTTCCGTGAAGAGGGAATAGTCCGATGTCGAGGCCGTACCGGACAGCTCAAAACGGATGTTGAGAAAATGCGTGGTGTCGGTTTCATTCGAACGGGTAATGGTATAAGTCCCGTAATTCGGGCTGGACGCGGAAGCTTCGGCGGCGACCGTGTCGGTTGCCGATACGGAGACCACCCAGTCATCGTTGTCCAGAATCGTTATCGAAGGCGTTGCTGTTCCTAAAACGTAGCTGATCGCCGAGTAATAGCCGGTAAGCTGAATGGAAACGGTTTCGGACTCTTCTCTTTTGGCGTCGTTGGTCGGCGTAAGGAGAAGCGTGACTTCGGATTCATCTTCCTCGATTAAAACCGCTCCGGTTCTGTAGGTGACGCCGCTTTCGGTATGGGAAGTCAGGGTAACACTGGCGCCATCCGATGTTTGAAGGGTAAAATCCGCCGAGCCGTCGATTCGGAATTCGGCAACGCAGGGAACAATGTCAGGGCCGTAACGCATAATTCGCCAGGCACCGGTATTTCCGTCCGTTCCTTCGGCGGCGACGGAATCGGTCGCGGCAACGACAATCGGTATGGCCTGGATCGCCAAAAGGCATCTCTCTTCGAGCGGTTCGAAACGGATAGCACGGCGGTTCGGCCCCTTTGCGCTCTTTCGAGCGGAGAACAGTGTCTTAGCGGGCATTTTTTACCTCATGATAGCGGTTTAAAGGTTTAACGATTTCCAACAGGACAACAGACGGGCGAGATGACCAATCTCTGAAAAAGGGGTGTTTTTGAGTGTGAAAACCACCACAACGGCGACCATTATAGGAATCGAAAAGCCGCGGTCAAGCGGAAAATTAAGTTTTTCTGAAAAATTTTTAAAATTCGCCGCGTTGGAAATCTGAGGAGCGTCTCGAATTCCGGCGGATTGCCAATGAATTCGGGTGAGACCGGCGACATTAACAGTTTTTATGTACAAACCTTCAGTTGATCCTTTTTACCC
>JAZUMX010000235.1:0-1622 GCA_045603865.1 Thermoguttaceae bacterium | reverse complement strand
GTGCCCCGAAACTCCTCACTCCTCACTCCTCACTCCTAACTCGCAAACCTCCCGAGTCGCTATCAACGATATTATCATCGACTCCCACGATCAGCAATGGCGAATCGTTTCCATTGAACGAAAAGAGCGAATCGGGCGAGTCGTTTACAGAGCGCAACAAATTGACCTCTCGCCGCGGCTGGACGAATGGGTCGATATTATCACGCCGATTTATCAGACCGACGACAACGGAGCGCCGTACATTCAGAAATATCGAGCAGACGCAACAGGCGTTTCCGTCCGGATTATCCGCGTTCCCGTCTCGTCGCATCGACAGCTGATCGACGTTCCCGAAGAGCGAATCGAAATCGTCTTTGCCAACAAAGACCTCCGCATCGACGCCCATCAGCGCATTCGTCTCTCGGACGGAACCATTTACAAACCAACAGACCTGTTCCCCATTACCCAAACGCGCCCCGCGCTGAGAATTATCGCGCAGAGGGAGAGCAATTAGCAATTAGCAATGAGCAATTAGCAATTATTTGAGGCGCTTGCGCTAATTGATAATTGCTAATTGACAATTGCTAATTACAAATCAATCATGACCCTATCACAGAAAATCCACGACGTCTGGAAATCCAACCGATTGTTGTGTAACAGAATTCCGCCAGAGTTCCTGACGTACAACTACAACCCGTTCGAACGCGTTCCCCGCGCTGAGTTCACGATTAAAAATCAGAACGTTGCCGCCCGAACGAATCAGGGCGTCGCGGCAGAAAAAGCAGTCGTCGAATTTATCGTATTGGAAACGTCCTTCGCCAACGCTCTGAACGACTTAAATCAAATTATAGAGAGCTGCGACGGCAAGACCTTTGAACTTGTTACAGACGTACAAGCCGTCTGTTTCGCTGTCGCCAACTCAAACGTTACTTACGACAACGGTCTTTGGAAAGCCGTTGTCAACTTTGATGTAAGCGTTTTTCGATTTTAATCCCCTTTATTCAAAATTTAATTTACTATTATGGAAACAGAAAAGAATCAGACGCAGGTTCGAGCGGAGATCAGCTGGTTTTGGCAGCGGGAAGCTGACGGTTACGACCAGAAAGATTACGGATCGGTGATGTTGAAGCAGTACAAGACGGACATAGACGACGATCGTCTCGAAGGCGTCTGGAGCGAAAAGGGGTTGACGCTGGCGGAAAATGCGTCATCGTCAATCGCGCTGGATTATCTTACCCGCAAGACGGTGGGAGGAACGCTCGACATCGGGTTTCTCGACGTTCGCTGTCTGCTGGCAATCAATCACGGACCTGGAAAGCTGATTGTCAAGCCCGGCGCGACGTCCAGCTGGGACGGTCCATGGAGTTCCAGCGTCAGTCCGAAAAACGTTATCCCGCCAGGCGGCGCCGTTCTCTTATCCGCCGGCTCTGACCCGTGGAAAGTTACGATTATTACCAATACGCTGACGTTTGAAGCGGTTGACGATAAATGTCTCTACGACGTCGCCATCGTTGGTAAAATCGGAGACGTACCAGCGTCGTCAGAGTCGTCGTCAGAGCCGTCTTCCGGGTCGTCTTCCGGGTCGTCCGAGACGTCCAGTTCCAGTTCGTCCAGTTCATCTGAATCAATTAGCAATGAGCAAT
>JAZUMX010000234.1:0-2079 GCA_045603865.1 Thermoguttaceae bacterium | reverse complement strand
AGTTTGTCAACCGGGACAAGAACCATCCCTGCGTTTGCATTTGGTCGATTGGCAACGAAATCGCCGATATTGAACGCAACTCCAAAGGCGGATCCAATCCGCATCTGGACGCCCCGCGCCGGGTGAAGCTGGTCGCAGACTGCTTCCGAAAATACGATCCCAGCCGACTGGTCGCGATGGGGTGTTTTGTCGACGGCGCCTGCCGACCGGACAACCGCGTTCTGGAATCGCTTGACGTTACCGGCTGGAATTACGGCGCGAAGTACGAATCGGCGCGCGCTGTCTATCCGAATATGCCGCTGGTCTATTCCGAGTCCGCCTCAGCGGTTTCGTCTCGCGGGTATTACGAACTTGTCCCGCCGACGTCGTCTTATCCGAACTGGCGCCATCCGACCCGGAAAGACGACTACAATTCCCAAACGCTGCAGGTGGACGGCTACGATTTGATTTCCGCCAACGGTCCGCGCGACATCCCGGACGTCGATTTCGACCGCATGGAACGCGACCGTTACGTCGCCGGCGAGTTCGTCTGGACGGGGTTCGACTACATCGGCGACCCGACTCCCTTTGACCGTCAGGCGAAGTCCAGCTACTTCGGAATCGTCGACCTGGCGGGAATTCCCAAAGACCGATTTTATCTGTATCGCAGTTACTGGCGCCCAGACGCGACGACCGTTCATATTCTACCCCACTGGAATTGGTGCGGGGATATTGTCGGGGATTCTCGACCCGCGGACGGCAAACAGAAAATCGTCCCGGTTTACGTGTATTCAAACGCAGATGGCGTGGAACTGTTTCTCAATGGGAAATCGCTGGGATTGCAGTTCAAGGCAGATACTTTACTTAAACCGGTGAATCTGGCGGCGGCGACCGGATGCGAATACTCTGCCAGTACGGAAGAAGGGAAAGACGAAGTCGGCAAAAAGAAAGGGAAAACCAACTTCGCCTCGAAAGCCTTTGACGACCGGACGTCAACCCGCTGGTGCGCGACGGACAATTCCGGGAACCAATGGCTTCAAGTCAAACTTAGGAATGTTGACGACCCGGTTCGTTCTGTAACAGTTCATTTTGAAAACTCCACTGACTCCTATTCGTTTAAAATTCAGGCGTCCGGCGACGGCAAAACCTGGTCGGACATTTACGCCTCGAAGTTTATCGGTTCTGGAAACAGCGTATCGGTTCCGGTTGACGAATCGCTGCGTAACAGTCAGTATTTCCGCGTCTGGTTTGACGAACTCAAAGAAGGGCGTTGGGCTTCGATTTGCGAGTTCAAACTGTCAAGTCTGCCGCCGCTCGACATCCCGGGATACTACGCCGTGATCGACAAGTATCGGTTCCGCTGGGAGAACGTCCCGTACGAGCCGGGAACGCTGGAAGCGGTTGCGTATAAATTTGCTGAACCTAAAGAAAACGAACGGAATTATATTCCAAGGTCCAGCATGTTCACGAAGGACGACCTTTACGAAAACCTGAAGGAAATCGGACGTCAGACGGTTAAAACCGCCGGCGCGCCAGCCGCTCTTCGTTTGACTTTGGAACCGAATCCGTTTACCGGCAAGCCGGGATTCCGGTCAGACGACGATCTGGCGTACATCCTTGTCGAGTCCGTTGATAAAGACGGGACGCTCTGTCCGCTGGACAACAGAACGATTCGCGTTACAGTTGAAGGGTCAGCTGAACTGGCGGGCATCTGCAACGGCGACTCCATGGGCATGGACTCGTTCACTGACGCAACGCATCCGCTGTTTTACGGCAAAGCGATCGTTGCGATTCGTTCCAAGCCCGGCTCCGACCCCGTCCGCGTTACCGTGGAATCGGAAGGAGTAGAGCAGGGCGTTGTTACAATTAGTAATTAGCAAGCGGCGCCGCTCAGGTTAAGCGCGGGTCAGTCCGGACACGGATTTTACGGATTAGACGGATTTTCGCCGATTGGTTGATGAAATGAAAGGCGGTAACGGAATGAGCGAAGCGAATGAAGTTACGCTTTGAACCGCTCACGCACACGGATGAGCCGGCACGCGGCAGTCCCCTGCCGCAAAAGAAGCCTCACGCAAAGTTCGCGAAGTCCGCAAAGAAATG
>JAZUMX010000233.1:0-4326 GCA_045603865.1 Thermoguttaceae bacterium | reverse complement strand
TTGAGAAACGCGGAACGGAACTCGCCGCGCGCCAACGCGTCTGTTCCCACTACGTTCTGACGAGCGGAACCCGGCAAGAACGCGTTGCCAGCGCCGCCCGTTAAAGGAACGTTCCATAAAACGACAGTTGGGATTTTCGCTTTGTCCTGCGCTTCGCCCCTAATATATAGTTGATAAATGCCGCGAGAAACCTGAACGGTAAACTGACCTGTCGCGCCGGAACCGCCGTCCGGGTTGTTAAACATAACCATCGCCCGCGGATTGAGCGTGATGGGCGACCAGTCCGCCGTTTCGGAATAGCGCTGATAAAAGCGAACCGTTTCCGGATTCGGATTTCGATCTGACAGCGTCCAGTAAATAGTCAATTTATCGTCGCCGGTCTTTTGCGTCTCGATTTTTAACGTTGGAGCAGTTGTATCGACAACAATTCGAAGGTCTGGACGAGGACCAATGTTCGGCGTTGGGCTGTTTTCAATTCGGCTTGGTCGAATCGCAAACCAGTATTCCCCGTCTGATCCAACGCGGATATTAAACTGCCGCGCGCCGTTGGTCATTTCGTTTGCCGGGACAAGAGATTTATACAGTTCCCACGTTTGACCCATGTTCTTAGAAACATAGAGGTTAAGCGGAGAATTCGCGTCCGATTCGTCATTTAATTGATACGGAATATAGAATTCGTTTTGGCTCAAATAGGCTTTTGGAGCTTCCTGAGACCCTGCCCGGGCGCCGCCCGCCAAAAACGGATCCGCAGCAAACAAAGCGGGGGATAATAAAGCAAATATGGCTGATATTATTGTTAGATGGCAAATGGAGAGTTGAGGGCGGGGGTTACTTTTCTTGCAACTCGCAACTCGCAACTCGCTATGTAACGAACCGTTATTCAACTCGCACCTCATTATTTTCAAAAAAATTTTGAATTTTTTAAAAATTTGTATTCCTCTTTATTCAATTATACGTTATAATTCTAATCGGTATTAAAAATTAAGTGGATTATTTAATAAGTAAATATTCCGATTAGATAAACTGTAGAGGTTAAATGATTTATTCCAGTCTCGAACGAAGTTTTTTGATTTCGTCGGCTACCCTTCCCGAGTTTTCCATAACCACATGGGCGATGACCATTGCGGGACTGATTATATTTGTTGCAACTTCTATGTACGTTTTCCATCGTCTTAAAGCAGCCTCCAAAGAAGAACCGTTCCTCGGACCGCATGCTATTCTCTCAAAATTTCGCGATTTGCGAGACAAAGGCGCGCTGTCAGACGAAGAATTTCGAAAAATAAAACTGCTTATGGCTGACAAAATTGCCGGCGAAGATCATAACGCCAGTCAGGAAGAACAATAACGCAAGTCTCTGATTTATCTTTCCTAATCATCGAGAGTTGTGCTTCAGGCGTTATAATAAGGAAAAAATTTCAAAAAATTTGAAAGAAACACAAAAAAAGATTGTCTTTTTTAAAAATACTAGGTTATAATAAATGATAATTGAAGTAAACTATGGATATTGGCTGTAGCGTTTAGTCATGTCCATTGCCAGTCATCAATTAACCTATATCACCTCTTTTTGGAGATTTAACATGAAATTACGCAGTTTACTTTTATCGACGGCTATTGCCCTGCTTAGCGCAACCGTTGCATTCGGTCAATACTACAGTAACGATTCCAACCGCGTCGGCGGCGTTTCCATTGACGCCAACGGTTTGGTCAACAACGTACAAAAAAGCGAATCGGCAAAGCTGGTTCAGGCGCAGCAAGCCGCTCTGCAGCCCATCGCTCAAGATTTGCAAAAGGCGTCTCCCGCTCGAAAGATTTCCCTCAAGGCGATTAACGAAGCGGTCGCCAAGGCTAAGGCAGATGGACAAACCATTCCAGACGCTGTCGCGTTTTTGGGCGGTTTAACCAAAATCGAATTCGTCGTCGCTCTCCCGGAACAGAACGACATCGTTCTTATCGGCCCGGCTGAACCGTGGAAAATCGGCAACGACGGATCCCCGGTCGGAACCGTAACCGGTGCTCCGATTATGCTTCTGGAAGACCTCGCTACTGCGATTCACACTTGCGCTCAGGCGCAGCGCGGTCCGATGTCCTGCTCCATCGACCCGACTCCGGAAGGAATGAAAAATCTTCACGCGTTCGCGTCCCGCCTCACCCCCAACATGAACCCGGCGAAAGCGGCTCAAAAGATCGAACAGGTTGTCGGCAACCAGTCCGTTCGCGTTATGGGCGTCAACTCGACGACTCACTTCGCGCAAGTCATGGTTTCTTCCGACTACCAGATGAAACAGATTTCCATGGGCGTTCGTCCTGCTGGCGTTGCAAACCTGCCGCCGTTTACGAAGTTTGTTGAATTCAACTCGACCGGCGCTCAAAACGCGATGCCCCGCTGGTGGCTGGCCCCGAATTACGGCGCTGTCCTGCGCGATCAGTCCGGCTTAACCTGGCAGATTCAGGGCGGTTCCGTTAAGACGATGTGCGAAGCGGACTTCTACGCTGGAGACGGCGTCCGTCAGCAGGGCGCAGCCAAAGTCGCGTCCGGATACCAGAAATGGGCGGACGTCATGACTGACCGTTACGCCGATCTGTCCAAGGCGGAACCGGTCTTCGGACAGCTTCGCAACTGCATGGATTCCGCGGTCGTCGGCGCTCTGATTGTCAAAGAAAACATGATGCGCAAAGTCGGCAACGCCTTTACGGACGTAACGGAACTGACGCTGTCGGAATTCAACGAACCGAAAGAAGTCCCGTGCATGGCGGCTGTCAACAAAGCGCGCCGCGTTACAATCGTCTGCGGCGGCGTCGACATTGACCCGTGGCTGATCCTCAACAACGTTCAAGTCAAAGCGGACCTCAAATCCCTGTCTGCCAACGTAGAATTCGAAGAAGGCTCCTTCTACGCCAACTAAACTAACCTTCAGGGCTTGAATTCAAGCCCTCTATCGCCAACTTCCCCACAGCCGTCATTTCTGACGGCTGTTTTTTTGTATTAATTAATGGAATAGTAGTTGGCAATCAGTCCGGTTTTAGCAACCCCCTTGACTTCTAAAATCGGGGAAAGTACAATTACAGTTAGAAGTTTTCCTTTAACATTTGGAGAGATTGAAAGGAGAGAATTATTATGGATTCGAAAGCTTTAGATTGTCCTACCTTGTCAGCGAAAGACAGAGCCGCTGGTGAATCGCGTGTTGTCCTCATTGGCGATATAGAAGTTTTGTTTAGATGGTGTCCTGCCGATATGTTCATGATGGGGACGACGAAATCAAAGTACGAAGTTAAGCTGACCAAGGGATTCTGGATCATGGAAACGCCGGTTACGGTTGGCATGTTTGAGGTGTTTGTCGATAAAAAGAAATACAAATCTGTAGGGGATACGCCTTTTGGTTTGGTTAAAAATAAAAAAAGAATGTATCCCAATAAGAAGTTTTCTTGGGAAAACCCCGGGTATGAATACGACAACGACTATCCGGTAACATGTATTAGTTGGTTCGATGCAAAAAATTTCTGTGATTGGTTGAGTGAAGAAAAAAGACTAAAAATGCGATTACCGACGGAGGCGGAGTGGGAATACGCTTGTCGATCTGGGAAAGCCGCAGAGTTGCTAACTATTGAAAAATTGAAAGAGATAGCGTGGATTCCTGAAAATAGTGATAATCAAGCTCATCCAGTAGGAAAAGATAGCCATTATAACACTTGGCACATCTGTGATATGATTGGCAACGTGCGAGAATGGTGCTATGATGCGTATAGCAAATACCCCAATGGAAGTGTTACAAATCCAAAGGGACCTAAAGATGGAAAGTTGCGAATCGTTCGCGGCGGAAGCTGGGCAAGTGAATTAAAATACTGTCAATCGACAGGGCGTCTTTCTTATGCTCCATCATATAAGAGTAGTTATCAAGGCTTCCGCGTAGTTTGCGAAGGCGAACAATAGAAAACGAAAAAGTCCAGCAATTAATAATTGACGCAATTGTTCCCGGCTCGCCGACGCTTTGCGTCAACTCCTCACTCCTAATTCCTAACTACCCAACCTATGAATACAAGACTATCATTTCTCCTTCTGGCGTTAATACTGTTTACCGGCGTAGCGAAGGCTCAAGATGTAACAGACGCGTCGAGGACGATTGCGTTGATTCTCGATCAGCGACCGGGCGAGGTCTGTCAGCCGGATTCCGGGTGCGCGATTGAAATCGCTCAGCGGGCGGCGAAACGATCCGGGGCGGCGCTGGACGTCTTGTACGTCTCGAAGGCGGGAGAAATCTGCGCTGCCAACGCCCTGCCCTGCGATCTGGAGAAATACGCCGTCGTCTGGGCGTATCAGGGAGATTACGG
>JAZUMX010000232.1:0-4969 GCA_045603865.1 Thermoguttaceae bacterium | reverse complement strand
GGTCCGGCGACGGCTGAATAGAACTCGTCGTAACAGGGCGCGTAAATCCCGCTGACAAACAGCTCGCCCCGAAATTCCAGAGCCAGCGAGACGCAAAAATGCGGGCTGCCGTGCGCGTAGTTCGTCGTGCCGTCCAGCGGGTCGAGAATCCAGCGGTATTCGGAATCCGCGTCCGGGACGGGGTAATTTGTATCGTCGATGGTTTCTTCCCCGACGAAAATATGAGTGGGAAACGCCTCAGCGAGAATGTCCCGCACCGCTTTTTGCGCTTTGCGGTCGGAATCCGTTACCAGGTCGCGGACGTCTTTATGATACACCGCCGCTTTGCCAAACCCGTCCATGAGGACTTTCCCCGCCGCCTTGCACGACTCTCGAAGAACTTCTGTAAAACTTGCCATGACAGTTATAGTAGTATAAAAAGGGTTTCTTTAGTTAATCAAAAGCCGCTAGCTCCTAGCTTCTAGCCTTTAGCTTTTTGATTTTAGCCTCTGGCTTTAAACGCTAACGTTATGAACCTTAAGCCCCAAGCTAACAGCTAGCAGCTAATAGCTAGGGGCTATTTATTCCACTTGTCTTCGTACGCTTCAATTGCTTTCTCGGCAGACAGAGCAAAGGAAACAATATCCATACCTTCCATTAAACAGCGTTTATAAAACGAGTCAACTTCAAACGGAACGTTCAAGCCGAACTCGTCGGAAACGGTTTGCGATTCCAGGTTAACCGTCAGTTTGTATCCAGGACGATCAGAGACATTTTGTAACAGTTGTTTAATCTGCTCATCGGACAGCGTAATCGGCAAAATGCCGTTCTGCAACGCCATTTTAGTAAACCGCGAGGAAAACTCCGAGGCAACAACCGCTTTGACGCCGCTATCCGTCCAATCCTGCAGAGTCTGTTCTTCGGATTTAAACAGACTGTGCGATATTAAAAACGCCGCTCCGATACTCTCCTTTGCAACGTCTGCCGCTAAACCTGTTATTGAAATGTATTTATCCATATATGAACGTTTACCAGGTTATTAGTTACATGTAAATCAGTATTATCTGTATTCCCAATTTCGAATGTCGGTGAATTTTCCGGTTATAGCCGCAGCGGCAGCCATGGCGGGGCTGACAAGGCACGTACGGACGCCGGAACAGATTTGAAATTCGGAAGAGGTTGACGCGCAAATGCCATTTGTGGGCGCGTCTTCCAGTTCGATGTTGGATGACCCCGGCTCGCCCCATCGGAATCCGGCGTCGAGGAAAATCTTGTCCAGTCCCGCCGCCTCAGCTTTCATCTTGACAATGCCCGACCCCGGCGAAACGACGGCTGTTACATTCGGATTGCATTTGTATCCCTTGACAACCTTGGCGGCGGCGCGAAGGTCGCCCAACCGACCGCCAGCGCTCGATCCGATAAACGCGCATTCAACAGCAATGTCGGTCATATTCCACAAAGGTGAGAAGCCCATGAATTTTAATGCTTTATGCGTCAAGTGATGATAAAAATCGTTTAAATGCTCGTCCGTGAGTGGAATGCAGTCGTCAATGGACAAGCTGAAGCCGGGTGCAATCCCCCACGATACCGTCGGTTTGATTTCCGATGCGTCGATTTGAATTGTCTTGTCGTAAGCGCAGCCGTCGTCTGACCGAAACGATTTCCATTTTGTTACAGCTGCATCAAACTCCCGACCCAACATCGGACAATGAGGACGTCCTTTGAGATACTTGAACGTCAGCTCATCGGGGGCGATGATAGCGGAAAGCGCGCCGGTATAAGACGTCATATTGCACAGAGTCAGACGACCTGTCATATTCAGGGAACGAATCGCCTCGCCGGTGTATTCGATTACGTATTCGTCTAAAAATTCGTCCTCCTGACTCAGTTCGAACGCTTTGCTGACAACCGCCATGGCGAGGTCTTTTGCAAACACGCCGGGCGGGAGCGCGCCGTTAACGCGAATTTCCATCAGTTTCGGCTTGACCATCGGCATAGACTGGGCCGCCAAAACGCACTCGCTTTCTTTGGCGTTGACTTCCAGAGCCAGCGCGCCCAGCGCCCCGCAAGTGGACGCATGCAAGGCGCCGCTGACAATCGTCATACCGGGCTGAACGATGCCCTGCTCAGGAGCGACTACGTAAATCAGCCCCTGATTGACGTTCCCGATTCCAAAACAGCCGATGCATTTCTCCCGGCAGTTGTCAACAAGACTTTGAATCTGCTTCTCAACTTCCGGGGTTTTCGCCGCTTTGGCAGAAACGTTCCTGTCGATAGTCGCAATGGTTCTGTCCGGACGCCAAATATCCAGACCGGCGCTGCGAAGCCGTTCAAACGCCTGCGGACCGGCGACTTCCGTAAGCAGTTGATAGTCTATATATACTAACGGAATAGCGCCGTCAGCCGACTGAACGAGGTGGGCGTCCCAGATTTTGTCGAGTATAGTTTTAGGCGTTGGCATGAACCCCTCTGCTGATTTAACGAAACGGGAACGGCGATTCGGTTCCCGATGACCAATTTTGGCTCTTCCGGTAAGTTGGCGCCTATTGTTGTGAAACAGCTTTTAGCTTCTAGCCTCTAGCTCCTAGCTTTTGATGTTAGTCTCTGACTTTAAAAGCTAAGCTGGAGGTTCAAATGCACAAGCTAATAGCTTGCGGCTAATAGCTAATGGCTTCTCAGGCGCAAATTGTCTGATGAACCCCAATCTTCCATGTTTTATTATACCCGTCTTCCAGTTTTTTACAAGACGGCGGGAATTAATGCGGAATTCGTAATGCGGAATGCGGAATTACGCAAAGCGTTCCTCTGAGTTTAACCATCTCCAGCTAATCTTTCACCAGTTTCTGTTGCTTCTCTATATTATTATCTTTATTTGCTCTTGACAAGAAATCGAAAATTCTCTAAATTATCACTTGATAATTCAGCTCAGACTGAATACAGTGTTAGTATATAATTTAAAGGAGTTCAGAAAGTCCTCATGGCAGGGCGTTCTGTATTCCGTATTTGCATTTAGGATTTTAGGAGAAGCACATGAAATCGTTTATCCGATTGTCGGCGATGTTGTTGGTTGTAACCGGATTGTGCAGCGATCTTTTCGCTCAGCAAGCCCCTGCCCCGTCTCCGGACAGCATTGTCGCCCGAGTCAATAACGAACCGATTACCCGCCAGCAGCTGGGCGACGAATGTCTGCTGCATTTCGGCCGCGACGTTGCCGAAAAGATGATGAATAAATACCTCATTCAGACGGAATGTCATAAGCGAAATATTGTCATTACGCAAGACGAAGTTAGAGCGGAAATCGAACGTCTCGCCAAATCGTTCAACCTGCCGGTAACGCAGTGGCTCAACCTGCTTCGAGACGAACGCGGGATCAACGAACAGCAGTATTCGGAAGACATCATTTGGCCGTCGCTGGCGTTAAAGGCGATTGCCAAAGATCAGATCGTTGTCAACGAACAGGAAATCGCGATGGCGTACGACCGTCTTTGCGGTCCGAGCGTTGAGGCGAGAATCATCGTTCTCGACACGCCTGAAAAAGCGGCAGAGATTCATAAAATCGTCGCCGCCGACCCGTCGCGGTTCACCGCCATGGCAAAGCAGCATTCCATTGACACCAACACCGCATCCCGCGGCGGCATGGCGCCCGCTCCGCTGAGAATGCACACGGGATTTCCGGAATTCGACAAAGCCGTTTTTTCTCTCAAACCGGGACAGGTTTCAAACGTTTTGAAGGTTGGGAATCAGTATTTGATTGTGTATTGCGAACGAATCAACCCGTCAATTAAAGACAAAAACCCGCTTACCGACGACCTCAAAAAGCGCATTGTTGAGGAAATCAAAGTCCAAAAGCTGTCCAAGGTTTCGACCGATATTTTCCAGCAGCTTCAGCAAAAAGCCAAAGTAACAATCGTTTTGGGAAATCCGCAGCTGGAACGTCAGTATCCGACAGCCGCCATTCTCATCGACGGCAAACAGATCGGTCGAAAACAGGTTGCTGAAAAAGCGATTGAACGTCACGGCGCCAAAGTTCTCGACGGATTGATCCAGTTCGTTCTGGTTGAACAAGCCGCTAAAAAAGCTGGAATCACTGTTACAGACAAAGACGTCGACGATCAGATTGCCGCTATCGCCGCCGACGCTCTGCCGTTAAAAAATGGCGCAGCGGACGTCGAACGCTGGTATGCAACCGTGGCGCGAGAATACGGCTTGAGCCGCGAACAGTATCGCAAGCAGATGTGGTCGCAGGTCGCGTTGACGAAAATGGTTGAACCGGACGTCCGAATTGAAAACGACGACATCCAAAAAGGATACGAAGCCAACTACGGACCTCGCGTTCGCGTTCGCGCAATCATCCTCAACGACATGCGATCCGCTCAGCGCGTTTGGGCGGAAGCGAGAAAGAATCCGACGGAAAAGAATTTCGGCGATCTGTGCGAACAGTACTGCATCGACCCGAACATTCGCGCCATTCGCGGCGAAGTTCCTCCGATTCAAAAGCACGGCGGAATTCCGGAACTGGAATCCGAGGCGTTTAAGCTCAGCCCGGGTGAACTGTCGGATATTGTAACAGTCGGGCAGACGTTTATCATCATGTACTGTCTGGGACAGACTCAGCCGGACAACATTCCTCTTGACGACGTCAAAGACATGATTATCAAAGACGTTCGACAAAAGAAGATTGACGTTCTGATGGCGGACCTGGTTGAACAAATCAAGGAAAACGGAACGTGGGAAAACCTGCTTTCCGGAGACGTCCACACGCCTCGCAGCGCCGTCGTTCCCGCTGAAAGCGCGCCGCAGCCGGCTGCGAATAAATAATTTTAGGGAATAGGGAATGGGGAATAGATTTTGCCTTCGGCAATTTAAAATTTTACTCCCTATTCCCTACTCCCTACTCCCCAAACTAAACTCTATTCCCTACCCCCCCAATATGTCCACCGAATATCCAGTCAGCCCGTTACGACAGGAAATCATAGTTGCATCCAAAACG
>JAZUMX010000231.1:0-2291 GCA_045603865.1 Thermoguttaceae bacterium | reverse complement strand
GGACGGCGTCCTGCGCCGGACGCCATGCAGGCGCATGCTGGCACAGGTTGTCAACCCGATTCAAAATGCCGTCAAAAGACGCCAGGACTTCAAGAGACATGGCAACGCTGATTTAACTTTGTAGTTCAGCGGAACGATTTACGCAAGCCAAACGTCATGTCTGGCTTACGAATTCCGCTCAACAGGATTAAACGCTTAGGGGATTTCTAATAATTGCTTTCGTTGTCAAGCGACGGAGTTTTTTTCGTCTGCACAGAGGAGAAAAGCCCCAGTATTAGACATACGAGTGGGCTTTTCGACTCAAAGCAGACGGAAAAAAGAACTAGCTTGACTCGAAATTGAATTATTAGAAGTTCCCCTTATTATTAGTGTTCTTCGTGGCAGCTTGCGCGATAGGTCGCTTCGTCCAGCAGAGCGGACAAAGACGCTTCGTCTGTAACCTTGATCTTGCAAATCCAGCCGGCGCCGAACGGGTCGGCAGTCATCGGGTCGAGGCTGTCAGCCAGTCCGTCGTTGACTTCGACAACTTCTCCCGTCGCCGGGGAATTGATTCCGGAAACCGCTTTGACGGACTCGATTTCACCGCACTGTTCGCCAGCGGTAACAGCATCGCCAACGGACGGCAGGTCAATGAAAACGAGGTCGGTAAGCAGTTCCAGAGCGTAATCGGTCAAGCCCATCGTTACGATAGTAGCGCCATCGGAATCTTTGGAAACGGAAGCCCATTCGTGGGTCGGCGTAAAAAGGAAATTGGACATGGTGTGGTATTGGTGGTTAAATTTTAAAACAGACGCTTTAGCGTTCTGCTAGAACCGCGTTAGCGGTTCAATATTAATAGCCGTGGGTTTTAACCCACGGAGTTAGTGGTAAGTGTTAAGTGATTGGTTATAAGCTTTTAGCTTCTAGCTTCTAGCTATTAGCTTTTTTATTAGCGCTTCCGGCTTTAAAATTTATCAGCTTGGAACTTCAAACGCCCAAGCTAACGGCTAGCAGCTAATAGCTAGCAGCTTTATTTCTTCGCTCTCTTATAAAACGGAAGCGGAACGACTTTCGCTTCGGCTTTGTTGCCGCGAATGTCGACTGTCAGCGCAGTATCCGGTTCGGCGAATTCCGTCTTGACGTATCCCATGGCAATGTTTTTGCCCAACGTCGGCGACGGCGATCCGCTGGTAACGTATCCGACTTCTTCGTCGTTGACGAACAGCTTGCAGCCCTCTCTGGCGGCACGTTTGCCCAGAATTTCGAGTCCAACGCGAGTTCTGGTCAGCGGTTCCTGAGCGATTTTCTTCAGAGCGTCACGACCGGGGAAATCGTAGCCGTCCAGATAGCATGACGATCCCAAGCCCGCTTCGATCGGGTTGATGGACTCGGAAAGTTCGTGACCGTACAGCGGCATGCCCGCTTCCAGACGAAGGGTGTCGCGGCAGCCCAAACCGGTCGGGATAACTCCCAGCGGCTTGCCCATCTCGACCAGGACGTCCCAGAATTTGGAAGCGATTCCCGCGCCGAGCGTAATTTCAAAACCGTCTTCTCCGGTGTATCCGGTTCGGGAAACGATTCCGCCCTGACGCTGAGCGCATGGGTGCAAAAATCGGCACTGGCTTCCGCGATAGTATCGCATCGACTTCAAATCGACGTCAACCAGCGGCTGAAGCAGTTCCAGAGAATTGGGGCCTTGAACGGCGATCATCGCCCAGACGGAAGACATGTCGTTAAAAATAACCTCTTTTCCCGGCGCGGTAGCGATTTCTTCCGTTAAATGCGCTTTAATCCATTTGACGATTTTGTCGTGGTTGCCAGCATTGACGACGAGCATGTAATACGGCTGACCGAAATCGTTGAGGTAATATCCCAGCAAAACGTCGTCCAGAACAAACCCCTGTTCGTTGGTAACGAGCGAATAGCGAATCTGCCCCAAGGACATGTCGCAAACGCGGCGGGTGAGCGTTTTAGACAGGAACTCTGCCGCCCCGGGACCTTCAAAACGAAGACGCCCCATGTGAGAAACGTCTACCAGACCGCCGGTAGTGCGGACGGCGTTGTGTTCCGCGATAATTGTACTAAACTGAACCGGCATGTCCCAGCCGGCGAAATCGACCATCTTCGCGCCGAGGCGAACGTGGTTCTCATAAAGGGGTGTTCTCATGGAATTTGCTTGAAAAAAACGGATTGCTGATTAGTTGAAAAGCTTTGTTAAAAGGAACGAACTGCGATTGAGTTCCAACGTATTCCCCAATAATCTCTTATTCAACATTATTATATTATATCCATACAATAATCTTTTGCAACGG
>JAZUMX010000230.1:0-1655 GCA_045603865.1 Thermoguttaceae bacterium | reverse complement strand
GCTCAACGGCGCCGAGCTTCACGTTTCACCCGTTGACAAGCTCATTGATTCTCTTATCGGGTTTGGATTCCCGCCCAACATCACGCAGGAATGCGACGACTTCAAGGCGTTTCTCAAGCTGACGGGAGAATGTCAGGCGATGCGCCGCTCGGGATCGCTGGCGCTGAACCTGGCGTACACAGCCCGGGGAATCTTCGACGCCACGATGAACTTTTCCGCCCATTCGTGGGACGTCGCTGCGGGCGTCTTGCTGGTCAAAGAGGCGGGCGGAGTTGTAACAGCCGCCGACGGCTCCCCGTTCGACGTCGACCGCGCCGCGTTGTTGGCAACGTCCAACGAGAAACTTCACGCCGCGATATTGAATTGTGTGAAGGGATAGACAAAGACCGATGGACAATCCAATGAAAGGCGGTAACGGAGCGAACGTAGTGAGCGCAGTTACGCTTCCTAATCAATGACCGATGGGATAATCCAATGAAAGGCGGTAACGAAGCGAACGCAGTGAGCGCAGTTACGCTTCCTGATCGACGACCGATGGACAATCCAATGGAAGGCGGTAACGGAGCGAACGAAGTGAGCGCAGTTACGCTTCCGGGTGTAACCGTTACCCCATTGTAATATTGCCAGAATAGATTATAATGATGCTATATAATTTTTCTAGGAGAATAATTATGGCTGTACCAGATTTTCAAAGCATGATGTATCCCCTGCTGAGCTTTGCTTCAGACCGTAAGGAACATCAAATGAATGATTTTAAGAAATTCATTCGCGACCATTTCAATTTATCGAACGATGATTTAAATGAAATGGTAAGCAGTGGTACGCCTCGTTATACACGTAACATTTATTGGGCTATTGCATATTTGTATCAAGCTGGTTTATTAAATCGAGTTACTCGAGGAGTATATGTAATTTCAGACTCCGGTATTGCATTTCAATTAAAAATGCAGCCTAAGAAAAAGATATGTTCTAAAGATCTCTTTGAATTTGATTCTTTTAAACGATTTGCAGTGGCAGCTCACATAAAGGGTGCGAATACTGAATCTTCCGAAGCAACATCTTCAAATACAGAAGAAGCCCCTTCTTTGATTGATAAAACGCCAGAAGAATCTATTCAGGATTCTTATAATATGCTTTGTTCTGATCTGGCTAAAGAATTGTTGAGTATTATTAAAGAGCATTCACCCGCTTTCTTTGAATCGCTAGTTGTTGACTTGCTTATAAAAATGGGATACGGCGGTTCTCGAATAGAAGCTGGTCAAGTTGTTGGTAAATCCGGCGATGGCGGAATTGACGGCATTATCAAAGAAGATAAACTTGGATTGGATGTTATATACATTCAAGCTAAACGATACGATGGAGCCGTTCCAATTAAAGAAGTCAGGGACTTTGCCGGCGCTTTGACATTGAAAAAAAGTCATAAGGGAATTTTTCTCACAACATCGTCTTTCCCTGATAGCGCATACAATTTTGTTAAAGACAGTTCATTGCAAATCGTCCTTATTGATGGCGAACGATTGGCAGAATTGATGATCGAACACAACGTTGGCGTTTCCGTTCGCGAAACATATCAAATTAAAAGAATTGATTCCGATTATTTTAATGAAGATGATATGTAATTGAGGCGAAGACCGTTATATCGAACGTAATAGGTG
>JAZUMX010000229.1:0-5919 GCA_045603865.1 Thermoguttaceae bacterium | reverse complement strand
CGGTCGAAAAAGACACTGTCGTTTTGCGTATGCGCGGCGGGCTGCTCAAAACGCCGTCTGAAAACCTGTTCCAGATTGAAAAAGACCGCCTGTTCTATCCGATGATCCGATTCAACGAGAACGACGGGAGCTTGAAAAAGGTCAACCCGGTTGACTGGACGTTCTTCCTGACGACCGACCAAACCGGCGACGCTGACGACGCGTCTTCCGCGTCCAAGCAGTACTGCCGCATCGAGTCCGGCATGAGAAACGCGCTCTCCGCCCGCCGGCGGGGCAGGGTAGAGGCGCTGGCGGTGCTGGTTCACCCGTCCAAACGCAGTTCCGTTTTGAAACTCGTCGCCCAAAAAGAAGAGGAAAAAGTCCTGCGCGGGTACGCCCTTTATCGCGTCAACCCCGTTACAAACGAAAACGCGCTGGTTGGCTATTCAGACCTCAACGGCGAATTTGTCGTCAAGCCGGACGGCGTCTCCCCGCTGCACGTTTACGTGATTAAAAACGGCGAAGCCCTGCTGGCGAAACTGCCGATTCTGCCCGGCTCCGCGCCGGTGATTACCGCGCCGGTTTCAGACGACGACCTGCGCCTTCAGGCGGAAGGGCTTCTGCTGGGAATTCAGGAAGAGATTATCGACCAAATTATCATGCGGGAAATCGCCATTGCCAGAATCGAAGCGCGACTGGAAAAGGGCGGGGCGGACGCCAAAGAGGAAGCCCGAAAAATCCTCAACGAAATCCGCAACATGAAATCCAACGACGACTTTATTCGCGAACTGCAAACCAAAAAAGCCCGGTTCATTACCGCCGAACCCGCTCAGCAGGCGAGAATAAACCAGATGTTCGACAAGACCATGAAACTCCTGTCGGAATACATGAACTTCCAGCGCGTCCAGGACCTGGAAACGCGGATTAACAATATGAAGTAGACTAGCCGGGGCGTTAAATTGTGACATTTCGGGGAGTGCGGCGGCTTGACGCCGCCTTGTCCAGCGCCCCGCTAAAATCATTTGCTGCAATCGGAAACCTCCTCGGATCGCGAGCGAAGCTCGCCAAATAAACCTCACGCTCTAGTCCGCAAAGTCCGCATAGTATTTTTAACCACAAAGAACACAAAGAACACAAAGAAATGGAAGGCGGTAATGGAGTTCGCGCAGCGAACGCAGTTACGCTTTGTTCGAAGGGTGAAATACCGTATTGCGTAAGCCGAAAACGCCCCTTGGATGTAGGTAAGTCCCCTTACCTACAACTTGACGGCGCAAGCCGTCAAGGAATGCGGAAGCCTCCAAATACAACGAGAACTCGGAAAGCCCCTCCGACCCGCTGGATCGCGGCTGTCTCAGCCGCCGAAGAATTTTAAAAATCGAGAAAAAGTCAATAATTTCAAAAAAAATGACAAAAAACCTCTTGAACCAAAACGGTTTTAGCGCTATAATTAAAATATTCAGAAAATAGTTTGCATTGTGCAAATTATTATTGGTAATTGACCCAATTTTGAAATAAGGTATAAGACTTATGGGACGTTTTAAAATCATTTGTTTCTATCTGTTGTTAGTTTATTTTGTTATAACGCTTGCATTTTTTTGCTCATATATTTATCATGAAGAAAGTTGCATAGATTTGCTACACAAATGGGAAAAGGGCGACATTCAAGATTATTATATTGAATTTTCATTAAATTATCGAATACACGCCAGCGAATTGAAAAATCTCAAGGTTACACGATGTAAATCGTTTTTTGAAGCATTGGATTATCAAAGTTTTAAACGACCAGATAGCATTAGAAGACTTGGAAAGTGTGATGTGAAATTATTATTTGATGCTCATGAAAGTTGTCTTGATTTTCTTTTTGGTTTTAAACAATACAATTGTTCAGTAGGTGACTGTATTTACGAAGATGGTGTACTTATTACAACTCCATATTTAGATAATAATGATAAAGCTGGTACGCATTTTATCAGTTGGGATTATGAAGAGAGTAATAAGAACTGTCCTGCATTTAGACGATTCATGCAAGCCATTACGCTTAAAAAAGAGCATGATGACGAAGTAGACAAAGAGTGGCAGGAAAGAATGAAGAAAAACAAAGAACAAGAAGAAATCAAGGAACTCAAAGAAAACCAAAATTGAGTAATATAATCGCCGCGATTATATTCATTTTTCAAACAAAGGGACGCAAGGGCGCGTGCAAATTTCCCGGCGATTGCACACGGATGAGCCCGGTTCGCGGCAGTCCCCTGCCGCATTCATTCTAATCCTTTCTGGACGCAGATCGTCTAAGACAACATGAGAAAGGAGTTCGCTAAAATGAAACATCATACATTTGAAGAAGTTGTGGAATTGATTGACAAGAATCCAGAGAAGAAAAATGAATTAACTTCTCTGCGTACATGGGGCGATCCTCCCAAAGAGGATTCTATTTTAATAGCTGAAGCGCTTTTAGGCATAAAGTTTCCCGAAGACTATCGTCATTTTATATTAAAATGGGGATACATCGAATCCGGTATACCATACGAAATTTATGGTATTGGAACAAAATTAACCGATAAGCTTATAACATCATGGCTTATACGTGATACACTTGAGGCTCGTTTACCAGTTGAATCGCCATATAATGGCACAAACCTGCCGCTTTACTATACGGTAATCTACGTAGATGAAGACTTCTATCATTGTATTGACACTCGCGATCCTGATGGAAAAGTTATAGCATGGGACTACTTCAATGCGTGTTTCGACTCTGTCTTGGCAGATAGTTTCGTTGATTATTTTTATGATCAAATTAACGATGATTTGTATTGATACGATGTCGTTCACGTTTGATGGTTAAACGGCGCTGGGTGGGAAGAAAAGGGGGTTTATCGATTGTTTTATTATGTGTCATTCCAGGGGCTAAGGT
Organism: Thermoguttaceae bacterium; assembly: GCA_045603865.1. Classification (GTDB taxonomy): domain Bacteria; phylum Planctomycetota; class Planctomycetia; order Pirellulales; family Thermoguttaceae; genus RUG11551. The sequence continues at coordinate 3,029 of JAZUMX010000229.1, read as the reverse complement.
CGCCCGGTTACAAGGGTTGCATCCATCCTGGACGCGATAAAGAAATTCATGAAGCGAACAATAACAATACGAGCATTGCTTTCCATAACGTCAAGATTGACGTCGATAAAAGCCGTATTGTTATTTTTGTTTGTATCTCTGCCTTTATATATTCTGTATGCAGACGCCGTTATTTACTCGTGGTATGAAACGGGAGAAACAGGATTTGTAACAGACTCTCAGCCAGATTCCAGTCATAAAGACTGCTATAAGACAACGTTTTCTTATTTTGACGCATCATCTAAAGAAACGATTGTCGATTATTCTTATACAAATAAACTACACGCCAGGAACGAAAAAGTTGCCTTGGAACGTTCTTCTTACGGTTATTATCGTATCGCGAATTCAGACGCCGGCGTATACAAGAATTGTAAAGTTAGGGAACTGACAATAATCGGAATAGGCACGCTATACGTTCTGTTTATGTTATTTGTGGCCTATGCGATCTTTTTATTAAAAACATGGTATATTTTCCGAAACGGTTCAATAGTTAAAGGACGTTTCCAGAAAGATTCGAATAGCTCAAATCCAAAGTTGTCGTATCAACTCAACGGCAAACAGTACTTGGTTCCTGTTTCGCTGCGTTCTTCCATTTCGCGATATCTGCTTTATCACATTCAGAACGGTCTAATGAACAATGATTTATTGATACTTGTAAATCCTAATCAGCCGGAGGACTGTTATCCGCTTATCTGTTTTGACGATATTATAGACGTAAATCAGGATTGCGCCGCGATAACTCATAAAAAGTCAAACGTTCGGATTAACCTAAACGATTCTATATCGTTTCGTTCAAATCTCAATCAATACGCAAAGCTGTCGTTATATGCGTTTGTTATAGTTACCGTATTGTTTCTGCTTGGCTGTTCGCCGCGGTTGCCGGACTATTTGCCTATATGGACGACAGAACAGTCCTGCCCAACGGTTCTCAATTCCAGCCTGGACGTCGACACAACGCTTCAGGAAGAACAAACAATATATATCAATCGTTTTACATGGTCAGATAACGCCGGCGCTCATACTGGAACTTGCTATTCCAGTAAAAAGATCGACGACAAGAATATACAACTCGAAAAAGCCGGCGGCTATTATCGACTGCGCGGGACGCATTATTTCCCGCCAGGCAGCCGTTATTTGAAACTGTATTTGTGCCTGGCGCCCTTTCTTTTACTGCTTCCCCTGCTCAAGCTGGTTTACAGTCGTTCGGGAGCAGGGAATAGAGAGACTTCGGCGTCGAGATTTACAAAGGAAAGTCCAGAAAATCATGAAAGCGTTAAATAAAACCATTCTTTCTATTGTGATCGGATTGATAATGTCCATTGTTCCGCTTTGGTCGTGTATTAATTGGACTGGGGGAGGGCATGGGACTTGCTTGCCTTTTTTACTTTTATATGGTCCAGCAAGCCTTTCTATTCCATTGGGATATATTTGTCTTCTTTTTCTTCTGTTAATCTATCCCTTATATGCAAAATTACTTTGTCGTGATTTACGGCTAATATTTTTTATCTTAGTTATACATTATTTAGGCGCCTTTTTTGCCTTTTTAATATTTAACAGCGATAATTTGATACAATATGATTTGTTCATAGAATATTTATTCCATTTACCGTCAGAATACAATGCAATTTCTATCCAGGCTTTCATTATCAAATGGATTCCCGTCGTTTCGTTTTTCATATATAACTTATGCGCGATTATTATATGTATGAAGGTTATTTATGGTTCATCCGGCAGCTGTGAATCTGGAGAACAGCTGGAAGAGACCAGGACACCCCCAAGCCAACACGAATAGTATACGCGTTGTTTAGTAACAATTGGGGAAAGAACAGTTGAATTAAGGAGCGATCATGACGATTGACGAATATGTTGATAAATGCATTATAAGCGAATATGCGCTCGAAATTTTTATTCTCTTTGCAATATTGTTTATATTGATTTTTCTGGTAAATTTCTTGATTGTGCGTAGATTTAAAAAGCCGTATCGGATTGCAGCGTATATCATAGCAGGTTTATCAGCCGCCTATTTAATTACAGGTTGGCTTTTACAGCATTTTATGGTTTTTTGGTTGATTAACAATCGTCTGTATTTTTGCGATGACGTTGTTATCGAGACAGGCGTTAATAATGATACAATTACTTTTAATCTAAACGACTTGCCTGGTTGGAAACTGGATATAATTGACGATTATAAACTTGTTTATGACTCGATACAATCTGAAAAATACGGTACAGACCTGGATTTTATCCATTTTCATTTTACTCCTAAAAATAAGAGTAATTTGCTTTATCTGATATTTAAGCCATATTATACAGTAAACATCGGAGGGATTGAAGGACATTCCGGTCCACATTTAAGCGCGGATTTTTTAGAGCTTATCGTTGGGAATGAATACAAAGTTCCGCCTTCGAAGTTTATTACCTGGAATAATACGGACCGTTTCCGAAATTCAGAAACCGGTATAAAGATTCAAGATTTTTGCCAGAGGAATAAAATTATCCGTAAATATATTATAATATCAACAGATAACTCAAAATAAACAACGTTTTCCCAATGCCCCGTTCGGTTCATAACTCTGCCGTTGAATTAGCGTCTCCTCTTTTCCGTCGAAAGAGGAAACGGGGCAATACAGGCTCGCGGTCGTCGTCGAGATGAAGACGTCTAAAAAGGCGATTATGTTAATATTAACCCTAAATATGATATTATGACGCAGGAAATTTATAAACGAGAATGGGACTGGAATGGATTCCCCGCTGATATGGATTACATCAAGGAAGCGATTGTTAAATTAACTGATGGTCATTATTGTGACGATGACGCTTGCATGGAAGATTTTGTCAAAAATCCACCGGAAGAAATCTATTTGTATTTGGTTTCCGTTGGAAAACAAATGCTCGAAAAGCGCGATGTGTACAGGCTTGACGATTGGTTAGATAAATATTGGGATAAACCTGACGAAAGTGGAAACATGCATACTGTTGAATCGGCGTTT
>JAZUMX010000228.1:0-3210 GCA_045603865.1 Thermoguttaceae bacterium | reverse complement strand
GAACCGGCGCAAAAACGTTGTATGAGACGTTTTTTCGGATTTGACCGTAGTACGGCTCTTTATAGACGCGCTGCGATTTTGGAGCTTCAAAGTATTCCGCCAGCCCTTCGTCAATCCAGATTGGCAGCCGCCCGATTTTGGAATGCAACAGCGCGTGGGTGCATTCGTGCCGCAAATCCTCGGCAAAATCGCTGTGAAAGAACGTAAAGACTTTGCCGGGCTTGTCCTTTTCCATCGCAAACAGCGCCCGACGCATCGGCGCCCCGGGATACTCTTTTTGAATATACGTCGTATACGTTTTGACGTCCTCGAAAATATAGAGCTTGATCTTTTCCTGACACGGCGGCAAGGAGAATCGGACGCTCAGTTCCCGGTCCAGATCGGCGATTTGCTCCAGCGTCTTGCGTACGGAATTGATATCGACGTTGAGATAGATTTCAAACGGACCGTAGGCGTACTCGCTTCGCCATTCCTCCGCCGGCGCATAGCCAGGCAGGAAAAGCAAAGCGATAAACGCCGCCGTCAAAAAAGAAAGACGGAATCGCAGAAGGCGAAAACCGAAATTCTCGCTTGTCGTCTTATGCATTCCGTCGTTCGTGTTTTTAATTGTCATTAATAGCTGATAACTTTAACGTCCGGGCGCGCCTGGGTAAAGTCTTTAATAGCGTCTTCCGTCAAAGACGGGCACAGATAAATATTGAGTTCCTTGAGCGACTTGCAGCCCTTGAGGCTTTCCAGCGCCTTGTCGGTAACCAGCGGTTGTCCGTCGTCGCCGGTCGCCTTGCCGTTTTCCGACAGGTTGAGCGACGTCAGCGATTCCGACTTCGCCAGTTCCGCAATGCCCGCGTCTGTAATCTTGGCGCAGTTTTTAATATTGAGCGTTGTCAGTTTGGGCAGCGTTCCGAACAGTTTCAGAGCTTCGTCGCCAAGCTGAGTGTTCCACAAATCGAGGGTTTTGACGTTGACCAATCCTTCAAAGAACTTCATGTCTTCGTCGCGAACGATGCTTTCCGCAAAGAACAGTTCTTCCAGCTGCGGCATATCCGCCAGGAAGTCCAAGTCGCAGGTCATTTCGCGAAGCGTCAGCTTCTTCAGATTTTTCAGTTCACTAATGGGCGTTACGATCATCATGTCGGTTCGCATAATAACCAATTCTTTCAGATTGGTGAAATTCGGCAGAATTTCCAACGCGGAATCGGTAATCGCGAGGTCTTCCAGAGACAGGCTTTTCAGATTGACGAGAGTCTTGAGTTCCTGGAAAGAGTAGTCCATGATTTCGCGAGCGTTACGCAGTTTCAGGCTTTCCAGCGTCGTCATTTCAGCCAACGCCTGGCAAGCGGAACCGGTCAGTCTCAAACCGCGAAGGTCGAGAGCGCGAAGCTTCATGCCTTTCAGAGCGATAACGCCTTCATCGCCGATTTTCGTGTACAGCAGCGCGAGGTTGTCCAGTTTCGGAGCCTTGGCGACGTATTCCATACCGGCGTCTGTCATGTTGGCGCAGCCGCGAAGGTTGAGAACCTTCAATTCCGGGAAATCCGGGACGGACTTCAGACCTTCGTCCGTAATGCCGCAGTTGAGCATAAGCAGCTGCTGCAGCTTGGGCATCTTGGCAAGCAGCGCGAAGTTTTCATCGTTGACGCTGGGGCTGGAAATCGACAGCTTGACAACGTCGGACAGCTGGGCGATAAGTTCAACGTCAGCCGGTTCAAACGATTTGTTCATCAGGTCGACTTCAACGATCGCGCCGTCTTTTTCAACGTACGTTCCCTGAAGTTCCGTAATACGCTTGATAGCTTTTTCTTTCAGTTCCGGGGAAATGGTAGACGCGCTTTTGACTTCAGGCGCTTTATCTTCACTTTTTACCTTATCGCAGCATACTTTTTTACCGCAGCAATTTTGGGCGTCGCCTTCGCCCTTTTCCGGCAAGCACGGCTGACAGCCAATACTGATCGCCATGACGCAAACCATGGCGGCAAGCAGAACTTTTCGCATAGCAAACAACTCCTTGTTAGAGGTTCAGGAAGGATTCATGACCCGACAGGGTCTAACGGTTTATATCCCTTATTATATATAGGAATAATCTTTTTTCAATGGGGGAGGAGGACTGAATTCGGAATGCGGAATTCGGAATTAGGAATTACGCTTCGCGCTACTCTCGCAACTCGCAACTCGCAACTCCTCACCGCCACGCCTTGAGGTAAAAGTCCACAATCGGCTTGGGGTCTTTGAGCGAATGGGGGTGATGGTCGTTGCCGGGTTTGAGAATCAGTTCAATCGGGGCGCCCGCCGCCTTGTAACGCTCGTAAAGGACTTTGCCGTTGACGTCGAACGGAACGACGTGGTCGGAATCGCCGCAAATGAGCAGAATCGGAACTTTGCGTTCCGCCAGCGGACCAAAGGCGTCAACAGGACAGTATTTGTATTCCTTCGCTTCCTGTTCCGTCAGATGATACGATTTCAGAACGCTTTCCCAATCGGGATTGCTGCGTTTTCCAGGAATGAACGCGCCGGGCCAGGATCGGAAATCCAAAACCGGGTTGTCGATATAAATGGCTGTAACGCAGTCCGGATTGGCAATCGCCCAGTTCATCGAGGTGATTCCTCCGCGGGACATGCCCAGCAAAACCGGCTTTTTGCTCAGTCCTTTGTCGACCAGATACTTGTAAAACGAGTTCCGCTGAGAGACGTTTTCCGGCGACCCGACCAGATCCGTACATCCAATCCAGGCGATGTGCCAGCCCAGCTTGAGCATGGCAATTTCCGTCTGCGGTTCATGCCCGAAAAAGACGGCGCGAAACACCCACGGGTTCCCTTCCGCCGGTTCTTTCGGACAGACGACTCGGCACGGTCGGGCGCCGAACTCGGTATCGACGGTAAACTCGTAATTGTCGAAACCGTTCCACTGACCTTTATATCCCGGGAACGCGTTGTGCTCCTCCGCCAACGCTGCGCTTGCGGAGAACGCCAAAACAACCAACAGCAAAAATCTGACAGCTTTCATAATAACGAATGGGTCTGGAATTTAGGGACTATTTATAATATGACCGTTACGAATCGCAGCCGCTCGCCGCGCCCTGCAATCCGTATTCTATAGATATATTATAATGACATAGAGAGAAAAATCAATACGAACTTACTCCCCTGCCTCAAATTTTTAGCCGCAAAGAAATGGAAGGCGGTTGGCGAGCCGGGGTGCGTAAGCCCCCGGAA
>JAZUMX010000227.1:0-6309 GCA_045603865.1 Thermoguttaceae bacterium | reverse complement strand
GATTTTTTATTATGTTACAGTCTCCCGCCGGCGGTTAAAACCCCCGGTTATAGAGATATCGTCCCTTCGGGACTATAGCGAACTAAAGTTCGCTGTCGCTATCGCGACGTTTTCTCTCCCGCATTTATCGTAAAATTTTGTTCGCGCCCTCAAATATCTCGCTACTTCTTGGAATAGAACTTTGCGCCGGGAATCGTTTCCAAATGTTCGTCGCAAAATTTCGTTTTGCATGTGATGATAATATACGGCGTTTCGGAGAACGCTGCTGAAAGTTCCTGAACGACTTCACCCATTGAATATCGTGTAAAGAAGAAAAAAGAATTGACGCGTTCCAGGACGATAAAGCTCTGTCCAATTGCCGTCTTGTCGTTCAAAAGGCGTCTGACGTAATACGCGCGATTGACAATGCCGTATTTTTTCTTGAATGCGTCTACAAGAAGTTCTTTAATATCTGGCGGCAGCGGCGCTGATTCGAGAATGTCGTTAGCGTCGAGTTTCTTTTTGGTTTGAGTCGACAGCTGTTTAACGCGTCCGTCTTTCAGGTCAATGAATGCGTGAATCTTTTCGACGTCGCCGGAATCCATGTAATACTGTAACAGGAAATTGTTCTCATCAAGCTGATACAACACCGGCGCCTGGGAGATGCAATCTTCCAGTTCCGCAGCGGCGCCGTCCGGGTCTTCTTTGGAACGTTCCAAAGCCAGAATAGCGCGGAATTGCAGAAAGTTGGGGAAGGCGTCGACGCATTTCTGTAACAGTTCAAGCCGCTCTGCCTTTTGTCCGGTCTTATCAAGATAATACAGACAGTCAATCAACTCGCTTTCGTTCATCGAGTCGACGGACGGCGGATTCTGTTCCAGCTCCTGCTGACAATGCTCCGCCTCGGCGCGAACGGATTGCGCGTATTCGTCCAGCATGGAATGAAAATGAGCGTTGAGTTCAGAATCAAACTCGCCGTCATGACCGACGAGGTCGTCCAGCGCATCGGCGTTGAATTGGGCGAAGTTCATCGGATAGCGGCAGTTCGCCAGTTCCAGTCGCTGAGCGAAAGACGGGTGTTCGTCAAAGACGTTAGGAACAGACTTCATCTCGCGAGCAATCACCCGTTCGTCGCGGTCTTCCGGCAGGTCTTCGTGAAGGTCGTCTCGAATCAACTTGAGAATGTCGCACTGATCCCAGGAATCGCTTCGCATTTGCGCCAACAGTTCATCCATAACGTCTGAATACTGTTCTTCCTTTAGCAGCATTTCCACCTGACAAGCGGCTAAATAATCCTCTCCAAACGTTTTGACGATGTATTTATCCGCCTCAATTTCGTGCTGACGATACAGAGGGGCTAGCGCTTTATTAAAGGCGGGAAGCCAGTATTTAAGCCACGGAATAAATGGAAGCGTCAGAATGCCAAGCTGAATGTTTGTCCAGAACGCGTTTGCCATCATAATCCAGGCGCTGACGGACATGTGTTTATGCTTGATGTGCCCGATCTCGTGAGCCAGACAACCGACCAAGCCGCGATAGCTCAAAGCCGCCAAAAGCGGATATCCCAAAATGAGAATGTTGCGCTTAAACGGCGTAAAGAGGTAACGATTGGTCGCGGCGGCGTTGTACTGTGGAAAGATGTAAATCTCATGAATCTTCGGACCCTCGATTTTACGGGAAATCTCGTTGATCTTGTCGTATATTTGCCGATACTTTCGCTTGTCGACCCGGAACATGCCCTTGCAGGGATCGTTCATAATGGACGCAAAATATCCCCACGCCCAGGTTGCCAAACAGATTACAGTAAAGATGGCAAGCCGAGGATTTTCGCCGCTGATGGACGCGAGAATCAAAAATCCGATAATGATTACCAGAACCACAAACGCGATTACCGACTGCAGGGTCAGCCAAAGCAGATAGGCGTAATACAGAATGCGTTGTTTGTCGTACAGGTCAATCATCCGCTGAGCGGACTGCCAGTCTTTCCATGTAAAATTCATTGAGGGTTCTCCGTTTGGGGAAATATGCTAATAATTTCTGCTATTTACTGTATCATATTGCAGGCAAAAATGCAATGGGGAGAGCGGGAAGACGCGCTGTTTTTCTTTTAGCGCCCTGCCCTATTTTTATTTTGACGACTGCTTGCAATTGATTTTCGGTTATGGTATATTAAATGAAAATCCTGAACCTGGATTACAGGGAGGGATAACAAAAGATTTCAAACTCAACAGATTTTGAAAGCGTCATGAACGACTTAAAAGACAAATTTAAAGGAATGTTTTGGGGACTGGTCGTCGGGGACTGTCTCGGGTCGCCGATTCAGTTTTCCTCAAAAGATGACCACGAATTCATTACGAAAATGGTTCCGTGCCGTCATTTTAACACGCCGGCGGGGTACTGGACGGACGACTCGTCAATGGCGTTTTGCATTGCGGAAAGTTACGTTCGGCTGAAGCGGTACGATTTGAAGGACATCGCCAACAACTTCTGCCGCTGGCTGTTTGAAGGGTTCTGGTCAAGCAAGGATCGGGCGTTTGACGTTGGCGGGGCGACTCACAACGCTGTGAACGCTATTCATTATAAAGGCAGTCTGAAAAACGGAACGGACGACACGCAGGGCAACGGTAGCATAATGCGTTTTGCCCCTTCGTTTATTATGAACTACAGCGCGCCGGACAACGTCATGCTTTATGAAATCAGCGACTTGACGCATTACAGCCAGACGATTCGAGATACCGTTGACCTCATGGCAGCGATTCTGACCGAACACGTTCAGGGGAATCGAACTGCTCAGCAGTCCATATACAAGTCCCGCGAAGACGTCAACATTTCCGGCTGGGCTGTCTCGACGCTTCAGGCGGCTCTCTGGGCGTTCAACGCTACCAACGATTTTGAATCCGGATTGATTCAGGCGGTCAACCTCGGCGGGGATTCCGACTCCATCGGCGCGGTCTTCGGTCAGATCGCCGGGGCGTACTACGGATTCGACGCCATTCCCGACAGCTGGGTCAAAGACGTCAAGACGTACGAAAAGGTTAACGAGTTGATCGAGGCGACGATTGACGTCAAAATGGAGGAAATGAATCAGCATGAATAATCGAACGCGTATTTTTGAAGGTGTCATTGCGTCGGTTGCTCTTTTGACGATTGCGCTGACGGTATTCTGTAACAGCGGTTTCGCTCAGGACGTTCGCCCTGATATTACGATCGCGGACTTCAACGGGGCGGACTACGGCGACTGGAAGGTGGACGGTCAGGCGTTTGGCGCCGCTCCAGCGCGGGGAACGCTCCCGACTCAAATGGAAGTTTCGGGGTTCGAGGGCGCGGGACTGGTCAACTCCTATTACGGCGGAGACGATACAGTCGGTCAGCTGACGTCGCCGGAATTCAAGATTGAACGTCCGTATATCAATTATCTCGTCGGCGGCGGGATGAACGCGGAAAAGCTGGGAATGCGTCTGATTATCGACGGCAAAACCGTTCGGAGCGCTACGGGATTAAACGATCGTCCTGGCGGGTCGGAACGGCTGGAAATGCAGACGTGGGACGTTGCAGAGTTTGTCGGCAAGACGGCGCGGCTGGAAATCTTCGATAACGCCGTCGGCGGCTGGGGACATATTAATATCGACAACGTCGTTCAAAGCGATGTCAAAAAGGCGCTCGTGCCGGCGGATAAAACGCGGCTTGTTACGCTGGATAAACCCTATTTGATCTTTCCGATTGCCAATTCTGCCCGACAGACGATTATGACAATTGTCGTTGACGGGATTTTGGTTCATAAACTAAAAATCCCGCTGGCTGATTCCACACAAAACGCTGACTGGTACGCTTTTTTAGACGTTCCGGAATACGTCGGCAAAACGGCTGAAATTTCTGTGGTGGATTTGGCTGTTGGGTCTGAAGGGTTAAAGCTCATTCGCACGGCAAACGATTCTGAAGTGAATTTAATCAACAAGGTTCCGCGATATTCAGAACAGGTTCGTCCTCAGCTGCGTTTCTCGCAAAAACAGGGTTGGAATAACGACCCCAACGGCATGGTTTATCTCAATGGAAAATACCATCTGTTTTGGCAAAGCAATCCGGTTTGCGTAACGTGGGAAAACATGTACTGGGGGCATGCCGTCAGTTCCGACCTGGTTCATTGGACGGAACTTCCCATGGCTTTGCGTCCTCTGGGCGGCGACGTTCCTTTTGACAAACGGTTTCCGTCCATGGCGAAAGGTCAGTGCTGGAGCGGCTCGGCTAACGTGATGAGAAACGACTCGTCTCCGGAAGCGAAATCGACGATTATTGCCGCGTTTACCGACACCGGCTGCGGCGAGAGTCTGGCGATCAGCCGTGACGAGGGCAAGACGTGGCGCTATGAATCGTTTAATCCGATAATTCGTCACAAAGGGCGCGATCCAAAACTGGTTTGGTACGAAAAGGAACAATATTGGGTTATCGCTCTTTACGACGAAGGGAACGGCCCGAAGATTGCCTTCTATAAATCGGACGACCTCAAATCGTGGGAAAAGACCGGGGAAATTGACGGTTTTTTCGAATGTCCGGAAATGTTCAAAATCAACCTTGACGGGAATCCCGAGAATTCCAAATGGGTTCTTTGGGCAGCGAACGCCGAGTACGTTGTCGGTCAGTTTGACGGCAAGACGTTTATTCCGGACGAGGTCAACGCCGACGGATCCGTCAAGAAATTCCGCAGTCACGATGGAATGTTTTACGCTTCCCAATGCTTTTCCAACGCGCCAGGCGGCAGAGTAATTCAAATCGGCTGGACGCTGCACGATTATTATCGTCAAGAACAGAATCTCCCGTTTAATCACGGCTTTTCCCTCCCGCTGGAACTGACGCTTCGGACGACGCCCGAGGGACCGCGGCTGTTCTCCAATCCGGTCAAAGAGTTTGAAACCCTTCGGACGAAAAAGCATGAAGCGCATTCGACGCTTGACAGTCAATCTCAGCAGTCCGTTAAACTGGATTGCGCCTCGCCAGATGGAGACAATCTTTTTGATATAACCCTTCGCTTTAAGCCGGGAACAAAAGGCGACGTTGTCTTGTCTGTCGGGAACGACAAGTTGATTTATCACTGTTCAGAATCCCGCTTTGAAGGGAGTTTGGCGGCGGAACGAAATAACGAGGGCTTTCGTCATGCGCTTCCGATTCTCGGTATTCCCGATAAAGGCGGTTTTGTAACAGTCCGAATTGTTCGCGATCGCGCTTTGGTTGAGGCATTTTTCAACGACGGTCGGCTTTATCGCGTTAACGGATTGCCCGGTCCCGCTTCCTCTCAGACATTCGAACTGTCGGGCGTTGATCTCGACGCCCCCGTTCCGTTTGAACTGGACGTCTGGAACCTGAAATCCATTTGGAAGTAGCGAGTTGCGAGTGTAAACCCGTGGGAGTGAGCAAAGCGAACGTAATTACGCAGTTAAAGAAAGCCTCACGCGAAGTTCGCTAAGTTCGCAAAGTTTTAAAGTTATAATTCCTTCGCGTCCTTTGCGTCCTTTGCGTGAGATAAATCCTTGCAACTAAAGGTACGTTTTTTTATGTTATTTATTATTCGACAGATTGTAATGAACAGTAACAGATTTAAGATTGTCTTATTGTGTTTGGCGTTTATTGCCGTTTTGTCGTCGGCGAGTTTGTCGTCAGCGCAGGAGCCGCAATTTCGCCGTCTTTCCGTTCAGGAATACCGCGACAAGATGAAGGGCGGCTGGATCGGTCAGATTGTCGGCGTGTCGTGGGGCGCGCCGACCGAGTTCCGGTATCGAGACAAGACGATTCCTGCGGTAATGGTTCCGAAATGGAAGCCGGAGATGATCAATCACGCTTTTGGTCAGGACGTCCTTTACGTCGAAATGACGTTTTTGCGGACGCTGGAACTGTACGGCTTGGACTGCTCGATTCGTCAGGCGGGAATCGACTTCGCCAATACAAAGTATCAGCTCTGGTGCGCCAACAATTCGGGCAGAACCAATCTCCGCGCCGGTATCGCCCCGCCGGACAGCGGTCATCCGAAGTTTAACAATTGCCCAAACGACATCGATTATCAAATCGAGTCCGACTTCTCCGGCTTGATTTCGCCCGGCATGCCTCAAAGCGTTATCGCGCTGGGTGACAAGTTCGGTCGTCTGATGAACTATTCCGACGGCGTCTATGCCGGTATGTTTATGGGCGGGATGTATGCCGAGGCGTTCTTTACTCAGGACGTCCAGCAGATTATCGCCGCCGGATTGGCGTGCATTCCTCCCGACTGCCAGTACGCCGAAATGGTTCGCGACGTTGTTACATGGCACAAGGAGAACCCAACGGACTGGACGTCGTGCTGGG
>JAZUMX010000226.1:0-2144 GCA_045603865.1 Thermoguttaceae bacterium | reverse complement strand
CAATTTTATTTGCACGTTTATTTGGAATACGAAAAAAGCGGCTCAAGGCATGGCGACGGCAAACATGGTTGTAACAAATCATGAATATATTCTGGTCTACGCAAAAGAAAAATCAAACTTCCGATTTCAGGGGCTTGACCGGGATGAAAACAACGGTTTTTCCAATCCGGACAACGACCCGCGAGGACTTTGGAAAAGACAGTATTTACAGCGTCTGGGGCAAGGGCTGCCGGTTCGGACGATTACCGATCCGGCTACTGGAAATACGTTCAGTTTTGAAACCCCATACACTCAAGAGAAACTTGAACGATGGATTCAGGAAGGGCGCATCATTTTCCCTGCCGACCCTTCCAAATATCCCGCTCGAAAAGAATTTCTGTCTGAATACGCTCACAAACAGCAGCTGGTAACGTCTTTGGGACTGTTTGCAACCAAAGCGACAACCGAGAAACTGTACGCCCTTTTCGACGGAAAGAAGATTTTTAACAATCCCAAGCCGGACACGCTGATTCAGTTTTTAGTTGGTCAGGCTGCTGCAGACGCCCTCGTTCTCGACTTCTTTTCCGGATCGGCGACAACGGCGCACGCGGTTATGAAGATCAACGCTCAAGACGGCGGAAAGCGGCGTTTTATCATGGTTCAGCTTCCGGAAGAATGTGACAAAAACAGCGAAGCGTACAAAGCGGGGTACAAAACCATCTGCGAAATTGGCAAAGAGCGAATTCGCCGGGCGGGAACGCTGATAAAAGAGTCTGTAAATCCCGACGAGTCGTCGCTGGATACTGGCTTTCGCGTATACAAAATTGTCAACGGCAATACGTGAGAAGCCAGTTCAAATCTTGAAGAATAAACACAAAACAGCGTAATCCCTACTTCTGCTCTCCTCGCAGCGGGATTTTCGCGCGAACGGCTTTGACGACGCACGGCGGCAGGAAGCGTTCGAGTTCTTCGTTTCTCGCCAGATGGGCGATTTGTTTAATCAGCGAGCTGGAAACGTGCGCCAGTTCTCCGTCGGCAATCATCATCAGCGTTTCCACGTCGGAAGAAAGACGGCGGTTCGCCATCATCATGGTCAATTCAGCAGGAATGTCGGTAATAGGACGGACGCCGCGGATCATAATCTTTGCCCCGCAATCGCGTACAAAATCGACTGCCAAGCCGTGAAAAATCTGGATTTCCAGATTGGTTATGTTTTCCGTCGATTTCAAAATCAGCTTTTTGCGCTCTTCCGGCGTGAACAAAGCGGTTTTATCAGCGTTGTCGCCAATGCCGACGATTAAATGGTCAAACAGGCGCGAGGCGCGCTTGATAATGTCCAAATGACCAAGCGTGATGGGGTCAAAAGAACCGGGATATACCGCTTTTATTATTGGATGCGTCATTTTTCTCTCCAAAATTCCTTTTTTTAGCAATTCCCCTCTGGAATTCCTGAAAAATGGTATTATAATATATTTAGAAAAATATAAAAGGGCGAGCGCCGATTATAATTTGTAATGCGTTATTCGTAATGGACGCATCGCGCCTCAATAATTTGTAATTCAGAGTTTAATATTTTCCTAATCTCGCAAATAATTACTATGGCAAAAAAACTTTGTTTAGCAAGCGTTATAATTTGCTTGTTGGTTTTTATCCTGTTTGTTGTCGACATTAGCGTCGGAATTCCATTTTCCCGCGCCAGCATTGTCATGGATATCGTTATGATGGTTTCATCGCTGACAATCCTTGTTTTAAGCTGGCTTACGTTCCGAGAACAGGACAAATAGCAATTCGGAATTAGGAATTCGGAATTACTGTCTTGTCCTGGTATCGGTTGACAGAAAGGTTAAAGATGTTAAAACGATATACAGACGCATTTCGTCAGACCGTGGTGTCAGAAGTCGTTTCAGGCAAGTGGAAATCGGTTTGGGAGGCATCTCGAGCCTACGGGATAACCGGGACATCGACAGTAGCCGAATGGATGATAAAGTACGGTTACGGACATTTACTCAACAGGGCGATTATCGTGGCTAATGAAAAACCGGAAGAAGAGCTGAAAAAGCTTCGTCGTGAGCTGAAACAGGCGAAAGAAGCATTGGCAGACATGACTGTCAAAGCTTTAGTAACCAAGTCGGATCGTAGCCATGTCGTTCTGTGAGCCAAGGAGT